>JAGRBM010000152.1 GCA_020434085.1 Chrysiogenia bacterium
ACCTGCGGCGGACTGTGTGAGACGCCGCCGCCAGTGCAGCAGGGGCTCTTCGACGTTGCTGAACGCGGCGCGCTGGAGCCCGCCGCCGAGGAGCGCGCCGAGCTGGCCGCCGCCGTCGATAAGATCCGCGAGCGCTACGGCTTCGATTCACTCCGCCGGGCGACGACGCTTGTCGCAAAAGACCGCCCCACCCAGGACAACCTCACCGGCAAGGGCAGCCTGCGCGAAGAGATGCCCGCCGGCTTCCGCGGCGCGCTTCGGGATTCGAAGTAGGAATTTTGCCGCGGATGAACGCGGATAATTTCAGGATTGTAGGGGCGGGGTCTACCCGCCCGGCTTGTCTGGCAATGCAGTGAAACGCAGAAGGGCGGGTAGACCCCGCCCCTACATCAAACCACATCCGCGTTTATCCGCGGCCAATAACTTTTCTTATCTGGGCAGCAGCGGGATGACGACGTAGAAGGTCGAGCCCTCGTCGGGCCGGCTGGCGACGCCGATCTTGCCGCCGTGGGCTTCGACGATGCGGCGGGAAATGGACAGTCCAAGGCCCACGCCCTCGAAGCGGCGGTTGACGGCACCGTCGACCTGGTAGAAATCCTGAAAGATCGATTCGGCCACTTCGGGCGCGATGCCGATTCCGGTGTCGGAAACGCTGAGCGCCACGTAGCGGCGTGAGGGATCGAGATCGGCGAGGCCTGCCTCGGAGAGCTCGATTCCCGGCATGTCGCCGTCGAAGGCGCGGGCGCTGAGTTTTACGGTGCCGCCCTTGGGCGTGAACTTGATCGCGTTGTCGAGCAGGTGTTCGAGCACTTCGCACAGGCGCTGGCGATCGGCGACGAGCTCCACCCGTTCGACCGGCCCCTCCATCAGCACTTCAACCCCGCGCGCCTGGGCGTCGGCGCGGCGGGCATCGGCAACTTCCTTGAGCAGCGGCTCCACCGACCACGAAGTGTGGTGGAAGGTGATGCGCCCGGCTTCAAGCCCGGCGAAGGCCAGCAGATTCTCGATGAGCATTTTGAGCCGCTCGTAGGCCTTCGTGATGGCCGAGACGGCCGACTGTTGCTCCCCGGTGAGGGGGCCGAAGTCGCCGGTGCTCAAGCATTCGAGATACCCGCGCATCGGCGTGAGCGGCGTGCGCAGCTCGTGGGAGAGGTTGCGCAGGAACTCGTCCTTGAGCCGGTCCATTTCCTTGAGCCGGCTGTTGGCGGTCTGCAGGGCGCTGAGTTCGCGCTCGAGATGATCGACGAGCTCGCGGGTGTACTGGCGCAGGTATTCCGGCTCGTTGGCGCTCTCGGCCAGCGACTCGCGGTGGCCGCCCAGGAACTTGCGCACCTCGTCGGGAAAGGTCTCGACGTCGATGGGCTTTTCGATGAACCCGTCGCAGCCCGCGGCCAGGCTGCGTTCCTTGTCGCCCTTGAGCACGTTGGCGGAGATGGCGACGACCGGGGTGTCGGCCAGGGCGGGGGTGGATTTCAGGCGGGTCGCCGCCTCGTTGCCGCCCATGAAGGGCAGGTTGAGGTCCATCAAAATCAGATCGGGTTTTTCGCGTTGCGCGGCCTCGATCCCCGAGAGCCCATCGAGGGCCTCGAGCACTTCGAAACCCTCACGCTCGAGCAATTTTCGCACGAGCATGCGGTTGTCGTCGTTGTCCTCGATGTAGAGGATGCGCGGATGATCTGTCTGGGTGCTCAAGGTTGTGGGCCTGTCATTTCTGAATGCGCGGGTCGTTGCCCGTCATCGTGAGAGGGATTCTACCGGTGCGCTCAAAAGCCGGTCAATCGGGCCTGGGAGTCTTCTCGCTCAGCATAAAGTCGGCCAGGCGCTCCCGGACGAAGTCGGCATCGATCCGGGCGGTCTGGCCCTCGCGCTCTGGCGCCTCGAACAGGATGTCGGCCAGCACCCGTTCCATGATGCTGCGCAGGCCGCGGGCCCCCACGCGTTGCTCCTGGGCGTAGCGGGCCATCTCCAGCAGGGCGTCCTCGGTGGTCTCCAGGGTAACGTCGTCCATGGCCAGGACCTCGGTGTATTCGCGAAGGATGGAATCGGGCGGATCGCGCAGAATGGTGATGAGGTCCTCGGCCCGCAGGGCATCGAGCTGCACGATGACGGGGAGCCGCCCGAGCAGTTCGTGGAGAAACCCGTAGTCGACGAGTTCCTTGGTGGAGACCGGCCTGCGCAACGCCTTGCGGGCCTCGCGCTCTGCCTCGCTCTCGAAACCGATGGGCTGGCCCGAATCGAATTCCGGGCGCAGGTCCGAGAAGGTGCCCGCGCAGATGAACAGGATGTTCTGGGTATCCATCTCCACGAAGTCGTGGCGATTCCAGTGCTGGGTGACATTGAGGGGGACGAACATGCGTTTGCCGTCGAGGACCTTGAGCAGCGCCTGCTGCACGCCCTCGCCGCCGATGTCGCGCCCGGCCGCGCCGTTGCGCGCGCCGTTGGACTTGCGCGCGATCTTGTCGATCTCGTCGATGAAGATGACGCCGTTCTGGGCCAGCTCGATGTCGCCGGCCACCTGGTAGAGCAGCTCGGCGACCATGACCTCGGCGTCTTTTCCGTAGTAGCCGGCCTCGGTGTATTCGGTCGCGTCACAGATCGCCAGCGGCACGTCCAGGATCTCGGCCAGGTTGCGCGCGATGTGGGTTTTGCCGCAGCCCGTGGGGCCGATCATCAGGATATTGGAGCGGCGGATGAGCTGCTTTTGTGCGTTGTTTGCGTGGTGGATTCGTTTGAAGTGGTTGTAGGCAGCGGTTGCAACGGTGCGCTTGGCCTCGTGCTGGCCGATGACGTAGCGGTCGAGATGCTCGTAGATCTTGCGGGGCGTGAGCCCCACGAGCTTGCCGCGCGGTTTGGTCTGGGCCGGTGGCACAGCCGCTCCTTTCACTCCCTGACAGACTGGGGTCCACTCGCAAGGGTAGTGGGCGGGGCGGGGGAGGGGCAATCGCGCGCAAATGACACGGTGCGCCCCAAAAACAAACGGCCCGTCTCAAAGAGACGGGCCGTTGAAACAGACAGGTTACGGCGTCTTAGTTGACGTCGCGGTACTCGGCGTCGACCACGTTGTCGTCGCCGCCCTCGGAGTCAGCAGCGCCCTCGGCGCCGGGGGCCGCGCCGCCTTCGGCCTGGGCCTTCTGGTACATCAGCTCGGCCATCTTGTGGGAGGCCTGGACGATCTCCTCGGTGGCCTTCTTCATGGCCTCGGCGTCGCCCTCTTCGAGGGTCTTCTTGCCGGCCTCGAGCGCCGCCTCGATCTTCGAGATCGTCTCGGCATCGAGCTGCTCGCGGTTCTCGCCCAGCGTCTTCTCGGTCTGGAAGATCAGGGTGTCGAGCTGGTTGTGGGCTTCGGCCTTCTCGCGCTTGCGCTTGTCCTCGTCGGCATGGGCCTCGGCGTCCTTGACCATGTTGTCGATCTCGTCCGAAGACAGGCCCGAGGAAGCTTCGATCTTGATCGACTGCTCCTTGCCGGTGGCCTTGTCCTTGGCCGAGACATTGAGGATGCCGTTGGCGTCGATGTCGAAGGTGACCTCGACCTGCGGCATGCCGCGCGGCGCAGCCGGCAGGCCCATCAGATGGAACTTGCCGAGCGTCTTGTTGTCGGATGCCATCTCGCGCTCGCCCTGCAGGACGTGGATCTCGACGGAGGTCTGGTTGTCGGCCGCCGTGGAGAAAATCTCGCTCTTGCGGGTGGGGATGGTTGTGTTGCGCGTAATCAGGCGCGTGAACACGCCGCCCAGGGTCTCGATACCCAGTGAGAGGGGTGAGACGTCGAGCAGCAGTACGTCCTTGACGTCGCCGGTGAGCACGCCGCCCTGGATGGCCGCGCCGATGGCGACCACCTCGTCGGGATTGACGCCCTTGTGCGGGTCCTTGCCGAAGTATTCCTTGACCTTCTGGGCGATGATCGGCACGCGGGTCGAACCACCGACCAGAACGACCTCATCGATCTGGTTGGGCTTGAGGCCCGCGTCGGCCAGCGCCTTCTTGACCGGCTCGATGGAGCGATCCACCAGGTCGGCGATCATCTTCTCGAAGTTCGAGCGGGTGAGCTTGACGTTGAGGTGCTTGGGACCGGTCTGGTCTGCGGTGAGGAAGGGCAGGTTGATGTCCGTCTCCAGCGCGCTGGAGAGTTCGATCTTCGCCTTCTCGGCCGCTTCCTTGAGTCGCTGCATGACCATGGGGTCGCCGCTGACATCCAGGCCCGAGTCCTTCTTGAACTCATCGGCGAGCCACCTGATGATGCGATCGTCGAGATCGTCACCACCCAGGTGAGTATCGCCGTTGGTCGCCTTCACTTCGACGACGTTGTCGCCGACCTCGAGAATCGAAATGTCGAAGGTGCCGCCACCGAAGTCGTAGACGGCGATCATTTCGTTGGACTTCTTGTCGAGCCCGTAGGCGAGCGCCGCGGCGGTGGGCTCGTTGATGATGCGCTTGACCTCAAGACCGGCGATCTTGCCGGCGTCCTTGGTGGCCTGACGCTGGGAGTCGTTGAAGTAGGCGGGCACGGTGATGACCGCTTCGGTCACTTCCTCGCCCAGGTAGTCTTCGGCAGCCTTCTTGAGCTTCTGCAATACACGGGCGCTGATCTCGGGCGGGCTGAACTTCTTGTCGCCGACCTGGAACCAACTATCGCCGTTTTCGTGCTCGATCACGGTGTAGGGAACCATCTTCGATTCGTTGGAGATCTCTCCGAACTTGCGGCCGACAAAGCGCTTGGCCGAGTAGATGGTGTTCTGGGGATTGATGACCGCCTGGCGGCGAGCGGCCTGGCCGACCAGAACCTCGCCGTCCTTGCTGAAGCCCACGACCGAGGGGGTCGTGCGTGCACCCTCCTGGTTGGGGATCACCCGTGCCTCGGTGCCTTCCATGACCGCGACGCACGAGTTGGTCGTACCCAGATCAATGCCGATAATCTTGCCCATGAGGAACTGCCCTCCGTTCGGATTTCCTTTTGGTGTCGGATGGGACCGGCCAGCGCGTTGGCGGCGGGTCTCATCCACGGGCCCTAAACTAAGTCGGATGGACGGAGGGTCAAGGGACTATTTCCAAAGAAATTCCGGCGGGTTCGGGCCCTGCCGGCCCCCTTTGCGGGTGGAGGAGCCCCACCTGAAGGGGAATCAGCGCCGGGCCCGACGGAGCCGAAAAATCCGAGTGTTCTTGGGCACTTGGCCCTTGCCGCGCGAAAAAGCGCCATTTAGTATTCCGCGACCATGGTTACAGCAACTGAGAAAATCTGGTTGGACGGAAAGCTCATCAACTGGGCGGACGCGCAGTTTCACCTGCTCACGCACGCCATTCACTACGGCAGCAGCGTCTTCGAAGGCGTACGTTCCTACGAAGTCCCGGGCGGCAAGGGCGCGATCTTCCGCCTGGACGAGCACGTCCAGCGGCTCTTCGACTCGGCCCACATTCTGGAGATGGAAATTCCCTACTCGCAGGAGCAGGTTCGCAACGCCATCATCGAGACCCTGCAGGCCAACAAGCTCACGGGCGCCTACATCCGGCCGATTGCCTTCATGGGCGCCGGCGACATGGGGCTGTTCGTTCGGAGCAACCCCATTCACATGGCCGTGGCCGCGTGGGTGTGGGGCGCCTATCTGGGCGAGGATGGCATGGCCAACGGCATTCGCGTGCGTGTTTCAAGCTACCAGCGCATGCACGTCAACACGCACATGACCAAGAGCAAGGCCGGCGGAAACTACATCAATTCCATCCTGGCCAAGCGCGAGGCCATGCGCGATGGATACGACGAGGCGATCATGCTCGATACCGACGGCTACGTCTCGGAAGCCTCGGGCGAGAACATCTTCATCGTGCGCCACGGCAAGCTCAAGACCCCGCCGCTGACCTCGATTCTCGAAGGCATCACCCGCGCCTCCGTGATGGAAGTGGCCCGGGCCAAGGGGCTGGAAGTGATCGAAGAGCGCTTTACGCGCGACGAGCTCTACATCGCCGACGAGATCTTCCTGTGCGGCACCGCCGCGGAGATCACCCCCGTTCGCGAGGTCGACGGCCGCAAGGTGGGCGACGGGCGTCCCGGCGACATCACCAAGTCCGTGCGCGAGACCTACTTCGCCGCGGTAAAGGGCGAGGACGCCGACTACAAGAAGTGGCTCACCGAGTTCTAGAAAGTTCCCTGTTCCACGAAGAAGGGCGGCCCATTGGGCCGCCCTTTTCTTATGCGTCTTCGGATTCTTCGGGCGGCGGGGCTTTCTTGCGCCTGATCAACGCGAACCCTGCTGTGATGAGCATCCCCAGCGTGGAGAGCCCCACGACAACGTCGCCATATTTCTCGTAGAAGGTGTCGCTGAGATCTTCGCCGGCGGCGACGATGCGGTAGGTGCGCTCATTGAGCTGGGTCGGCTCGCGTGCGACGCCGAGCGGATCAATGAGGGTTGTGATGCCGGTGTTGGCGGCGCGCAGGACGAAGCTGCGCGTCTCGATGGCGCGCATCCGCACGGTGGCCATGTGCTGCCAGGGGGCGCTGGTGTTGCCGAACCAGGCGTCGTTGGTGATGTTGGCCAGCACGTCCGAGCCGCCGCGCTCAAAGTCGCGAACCAGCTCGGGGAAAATTCCCTCATAACAGATCAACGTGCCGATGCGCGTGTCGCCAAGCTCGATGGGGCGCGCGCCCATGCCGGGGGTAAAATCGGTGCCGCCGACCTCGGTTACCTTGTCGACAAAGAAGAACAGCCAGGTAAGGGGCACGTACTCACCGAAAGGAACGAGGATGTTCTTGTCATAGCGGATCAGCTCTTCGACGCCCGGCTGCATGAGGAAGGCGCTGTTGTAATAGCGGCGCGCCTCGTAGTGGGGCGCCCCGAAGAGAATCGGCACGCCCGTTTCATTGACGAGGCGGCGCAGCCGCCACCCCGGCGCGCTCTCGTCAGTGGGGAAAAACGGGACCGCCGCCTCGGGCCAGACGACCAGGTCGAGATCGCCGTTTTGTTTGGCCTCTGCCACGGCCTTGCGGGTGAGATCCTCGTAGGTTTCGAGGATCTCTTCTTCCCACTCGGGATCCCACTTCATGCGCTGCTCGATGTTTCCCTGAATGAGCGCGGCGCGCAGCAGGGGCTCGCCCGTGTTCATCTTCGATTCCATCCCGGCGCGGCGGGCAT
>JAGRBM010000153.1 GCA_020434085.1 Chrysiogenia bacterium
AAGAGCGGGGTCAGAACTTTTTGAATGGTTGAAAATACGTGATGCATGCCCCAACCCTGATTGGCGGGGCGGGGCGGCTCAATTGCGGATGTCCCAACAACTGCGCCCGACGTGGGGCGATTTGGTGATGCGTCTTACTTCGCCACTGCCTGGGCCGGCTTCGCCGGTTTTTTTGCTTTCGTCTTCGCCGTCTTTTTCGCGCTCGCGGCGGCCTTGATCTTCTCGGGCTTGTCGCTTGCGCGCCGCGCCACGGGAATGGGGTTGCCGGCCTTGCGGGCGCGGGCCTTGCCCTTCTCCCATGCCTCGCGCAGGAAGAAGCTGTACTCGGGACAATCGATCTGGATGGTGTGGCTGGGCGAGTTGGTAAAGCGCTTCTTCATCATCTCGTCGTAGCGGCGCATTTCCGATTCCATCTGCGCGGGCGAGGGCAGGGCGGTCTCGCCCGTGAGATAGGATGCGATGAAGTTCGACTGCAGCTCGGCGATGGGCATCATCGAGCACAGGGGCTGCACGAGTGCCACGAAAGCCAGGTCGGGATAGCGCGGATCGAAGATGCGCTGCCAGAGCGGGATCGAGTTGTTGGGGGCGCTGAGAAATTCCTTGTCAAAGAACGGGAAGGTGATGTTGTAGCCGGTGGCGTAGATGATGGCATCGACTTCCTCGATGCTGCCGTCCTCGAACTTCACCTTATCGCCCATGAGCTCGGCGATGTTGCCCTTCGGGGTGACGTCGCCATGAACGAGGCGGTTGTGGATCTCCGAGGAGATCGTCGGGTGGCGCATGGAGAGCGGTTCCTTGGGGTCTTTCAGACCCACGCGCGAGGGCTTGCCCATGGCCATGTTGATGACGGCCTCGGTGATGGCGCCGCCGATCTTTCGGCGCAGTTCCACCGGGATGTACTTGCGGCGGAATTTCTCCCAGGGCGTGGGCTCCACCATGGGGTGGCGCACAAATTCATCCTGCGGGGTGTTGCCCAGAATCTTGGGCACGATCCACACGCCCGAGCGCTGGGCGAGAAACACCTTGCTGGCACCCTGGCCGCGGTGGGCCAGCTCGCAGGCGATGTCCATGGCCGAGTTGCCCATGCCGACAATGACCACGCGCTTGTCGCGCAAATCGTGGGGATCTTCGCTGTCGACGTAGTGGTGGGCGTGCATTTCGATGCCGTTGAACTTGCCGGGGAATTTGGGCAGGCGCGGGTCCCAGTGGTGCCCGTTCACCACGGCGACGAAGTCGTAGTAGCGCACCTCGTGGGCGGGCTTGTCGGGCCTGGAGATCTCCACGCGCCAGGTACCCTCGTCGGTGCGTGAGACGTGTTTGACCTCGGTCTTGAATTCAATGGAGTCGCGGATACCGAAGTGGTCGGTGTACTCCTCGAAGTAATCGAGAATTTCCTCGTGCGTGGGATACTCGGCGACGGAGTCTTTGAAGGGGAAGTCCGAGAGCACCATCATGCGCTTGGACGTGTTGATGTGCAGCGAGCGGTAGCAGGTGGACATGCCGTTGTCGTTCTTGAAGCGCCAGATCCCGCCAAGGCCGCTGCCTTTTTCAAAGCAGTCGTAGGGAATGCCGTGTTCCTTGAAGACTTTCGCGCAGATCAGGCCGCTGGTTCCGGCGCCGATGATACAGGCGCGTGGCAGTTCTTTGCTCATGCTTTGAATCCCCGTATTGACAAGTTAGTCGATAAGAGCGTATAGCTTACTGACAGACCTGTCAATAACAATTGCGGGCCCATTCGGGAAGAATCATGCAGACCGGAAAAGCACAGCAGACAGCCGCCAAGAGGGCGCAGGGTGCGAGAAAGCGCACGCGTCTTGCGCCGGCCGATCGCCGCGCCCAGCTACTCGGCTGCGCGATCGCGGCCTTCGCTGAGCGCGGTCTATCACGCGCCGCCCATGCCGACGTGGCGCGCCGGGCGGGCGTGGCGGTCTCTTCGGTCTTTCACTACTTCCCCACGCGCGAGGCGCTGGTCGGCGCGGTGCTCGATGAAGTCGAGCGCCACTTCCTGAAGATGTCCGACGACGCCCTTGGCGGAAACGCCGATCCGGTAGCCGGCATGGCGCTTCATGCGAAGATGTTTGCCGACGAAGTGAAGTCCGACAGCGACTACGTGAAGCTCTGGATCGACTGGAGCGCCTCGATTCGCGAAGAGATCTGGCCGCGCTACCTCAAGTTCTACGAGCAGCAGCGCGACCACGCCCTGGACGCCGTGCGCAAGGGCCAGGAAATGGGCTACTTCGACACGAGCCTGAGCGCCGAGGACCTGGCCACCGCCTACGTCGGGTGCGGGCACTTCATGGTCAACCTGGCCCACACCCCCGGCAAGAGCATCGAGGATGTCTACGCCTTCATCGACCGGATCGGGCAGGCCGTCTTTGAAGGCGCGCGGAGGGAAGGCGCCCGAAAGCCGCGCAAATAGGTCCGCCGGGCCATCCAGATGCGCGCCTCGCGAGCGCTTCATGTCACAACTTTTTGAGTTGCCAGCCATTCTCGGCGATTGATATAGTTTGCGGCGAACGAGGAGATATTCCGCACGCTCTTGCCTTGGTAGATCCCGGTCCATCCGAGCGCCCGGTCAGAAGTTCACGGCCCAATCCCTCGCAATCACGATCGCCTCCAGGTGGAGGCAACCACCACGCGGGCGTCGCTACGGGACGCGGCGTACGGCTGGAATTGAGCGACCGTAGCTTTGCCCTTGTGAGGAATTGAGACGATGAAGATCTATGTTGGCAACCTTCCCTTCAGCGCGACCGAGGAAGAAGTTCGCGAAAAGTTCGAGGCCTTCGGTTCGGTCAGCGAAGTGGCACTGATTACCGACCGTGAGACCGGTCGTCCGCGCGGCTTCGGCTTCGTGACCCTTGACGACGACGAGGCCGGTCGCAACGCGATTTCCGAGCTCGACGGCAAGGAAATGGGCGGTCGCAGCCTGCGCGTGAACGAAGCCCAGGAACGCTCGCGCGGCGGCGGTGGCGGCGGTCGTGGTGGCTACGGTGGCGGCGGAGGCCGTGATCGCGGCGGCTACGGCGGCGGCGGTCGCGACCGTTACTAGAACCGACATTCGAAAGGAAAAAGCCCGGCCTTGATAGCCGGGCTTTTTTCGTACCTTCGTCGTTTGAGAGGCTCTGTTATCAGTCTTTGAGAATTTCCTGCGCCAGGTGCAGGCCGGAGACGTAGGCGCCCTCGGCGCTTCCCAGGCGGAACCAGTCGCCGCAGGCGCCGACGGCATGTGCGGGGTCCCAGAACCATGGCTCGGGAAGGGGCTTGTGAACCCGCGCGTAGCGCCAGCGGTGCGCCGCGCTGAAGGCGGCCGCTTGCTGCGCAAGACCCGTGACCTTCCAGAGCGCCTCGAGCAGGGCGGCCGCGACGGCGGCGGGCTCGTCGCCGATATGATCTTCTGCCCACTCGGTGGTCGAGAGCAGCACCCAGCTCTCTGCTCCGTTTCGGCCGGGCTTGCCCGAGTCGCGCGAGATCAAAAAGAGCGGGGAGTTGCCCACGTAGGCCGCGCCGTAGGGGAGCTCCAGCGGCGCCTCGAAGCTCACCATCGCCGACCAGACGGGATCCATTTCAACCTTTGCCGCGCGCGCCGAGAGCTCGGGGGCGAGTTCGGCAAGCAGCGGCGCCGCCTGGGGAGCCGGCAGCGCAATGACGGCCCCGTCGAAGGGACCGAATTCCTCGGTTTCGGTGCAGATCGTCGGGCCCGAATTGCCGGGCCGCACGTGGGTAATGCGGGCGCGGGTATGCAGCTCCGTCTTGCCGAGCAGGTCGCGGATCAGCACGCTCATGCGCGGTAGCCCCACGTAGTGCTCGCCCGGCGCGACGCTGGCGGCGCCCGAAGCGCCGATCATTTCAAAAGCCGCATCCCAGGCCGCGCACAGCCCGCGCGCCTCCCAGTCGGCGACCCTCTCGCGCATGTCGTCACCGAATGCGCTGAAGTAGGGGGCGCCATGGTCGAACTGGAGCTTTCCCAGGGGCGAATCTGCGCGCCGGGTGGCCATGCGCCCGCCCGGCCCGCGCGCCTTCTCGAAGACGCTCACGGAGAGTCCGGCGTTGGCGAGCGCCCGGGCGCAACTGGCCCCGGCGATTCCGGCCCCCACGACGGCGATTTTTCTGCTCATGCTGCGATTTCCCATCTGCCCCGGGGATTACAGGTAATCGCTGGGGCCGGAGCGGGCAAGGCGGCGCAGGTGGGCGCGGCACGCGCTTGCGATTATGTTGCTGAGCATGAGCTCCCTCACCATCGAACCCGCTCGCCGCGCCGACGCCCGGC
Organism: Chrysiogenia bacterium; assembly: GCA_020434085.1. Taxonomy (NCBI): domain Bacteria; kingdom Pseudomonadati; phylum Chrysiogenota; class Chrysiogenia; species Chrysiogenia bacterium. Next base: position 4,268 of record JAGRBM010000153.1, read on the forward strand.
CCGCCGCTGCTCTTGCAGCGCGCGCGATGATCGACCTGCCCGAGAACCGTGTGGTCTTTCGCGGCCGCGAGGACCGGATGCGTGCGGTGTTCGCGCAGCTCTTTGCGCGCTCCCCCGGCGACCTGTGGGTCGCGCGCGAGGGGGATGCGCTTCTCGGCGTGATGCGCGTGGTCGCCTGGCCGCGCTGCAAGCCCTCCACCCTGGAAACGCTCACGCAGCTTCCGGCCCTCGCGATGGCCCTCAAGGACACGCTCCCGCGTGCGGCGAGAATGCACGGCGCCTGGGCACGCCACGATCCACAAAGGCCCCACTTGCACCTGGACCCCATCGCCGTCTCCGAGAGCGCCCAGGGCCGCGGCATCGGCGGCGCGCTGATGAACCACTACTGCGAGATGATGGATGGCGCCGGAACCGGTGGCTATCTCGAAACCGGGCGGGAGAGCAGCGTGCGCTTCTATTCGAAATTCGGCTTCGAAGTAAGCCGCCAGATCGAAGTGCTGGGCGCAAAGATCTGGCTCATGTGGCGGGAGGGGAAGTGA
>JAGRBM010000154.1 GCA_020434085.1 Chrysiogenia bacterium
GCCGCCGGGGTGGCGCACCAGGTTGATGGTCGGCGAGTAGAGGATGTTCGCCCCGATGGCTTTGGCCTCGGCGCCGATGGCGGCGTGGACGCGGCGCTCAAGCTCCACGTCCCAGCTCGCCCCGCGGGCCATGGAAACCGGGAAGGCGGTGGTGAAGAGATTGGCCCCGCGCGAGGCACCCGTGGGCAGGAAGGGCGGAATGCCCAGCCGCTTGTTCACCCGCGAGGGCACGGGCATCACGATGAGCGCTGCTCCCACGGCGACTGCGCTGCGGGCCTCGGGCATGCTCATCTGGTCGATCTTTTCTTCGAGCGTGAGCCTGGAGAGCAGATCGGCCACGCGCTCCTCGACAGGGAGCGAGGCGTCCTTATAGGGAAGGGCCTCGTCGCCGGGTTTTGGCGCGAGCATGTCCGCCAGCCGCGCGCAGTAACGGCGGTGGCGCGCAAGCGCCGCGCGGGCCAGGCGGGACTTGAGGCTCATCCCAGGAACTCCGCGATCAGCGCGTTGGCCTCCTCGGCGCGGTCGAGCAGGAAGCCGTGGGCGGTATCGCCGAGCACTTCGAGCCGCGCGCCGGGAATGCCGCCGGCCAGGATGTCGGAATTGCGTGGCGGAACGAGCACGTCCCTGTCGCCGGTGATGACCAGGGTCTCGTGGGTGAACTCGCCAAGGCGCGGTTTCGTATCGTGGCCCATGATGGCGCCCATCTGGTTCCTGAAGCCGCGCGCCGAGGGCGCAAAGCGAATGCCCAGGTCCACCATCTTCTCCATGAGGGAGGTCTCGGCGGCGATGGTCTCGTCGGTAAAGAGCAGCCGCAGGTTGTCGCGGGCGATCTGTTCGCGGCTCTTTCCCTTGACCTGTGTCATCAGGGTGAGCACCTCGGCCGAGGGCGGCGCGTGATGGGTGCCCGGCGTCGTTGCGCACAGCACGAGCTTGCGGACTCGTTCGGGATGATTGAGCGCCACGTGCTGGGCGATCATCCCGCCCATGGAGACGCCCACGACGTGGGCGGACTCGATCCCCTCGGCGTCGAGAATGGCGGCGGCATCGGCAGCCATGTCGGCCATGGTCCAGGCCTCACCCGGCACGTCGGAATCGCCGACGCCGCGGTTGTCGTAGACAATGGCCGTGTGCGACCCGGGGAAGTGTGCGAGCTGGGGGAACCACTGCTCCTTGGTACCGCCAAGGCCCATGATGAAGAGGATCGGATCGCCCGATCCGTGGACTTCGTAGCTGAGTTCAACCTTGCCGTTGTGTGCATGAGGCATGGGCGCTTCCCTCCCCGGAGCGGTGCAGTCATCCAAGTAGAGCCCGCCGCCCGCCGGGCGGCAAGGCGCGCCGCGGCACCCCGGAGGCCCGCGACGCGCCGCGACAGGGGCGGGCGCGTGATTGAACTGAGAGCGCAAGGGGTTTTGGTGCTTTGGGCAAGATGCGGCAATTGTGACAGCAGAAAAAACCGCTTTTAGAGGGGCCTCAGATGGCCCAAAAGCGCGATTTTCACCTTTCTCAGCGTCTTTACTCGCGCGTCACAATATCGTCACACTGCGCCTTTAGTTTTCGGCCACGATTCGCTCAGGCGAACAACGGAGGAAACAGCGTGAAAAAGGGTAATCAGAAATCGGGACTGATCGGTCGCCTGCTTGTCGTAGCGGCCGTTCTGGGTCTCACCGTGGCCACGGCTGCTCATGCAGTCGAGGTCGATAAGAATCTGCCTTCCTACAAGAAGGTCAGCGGCGTGAGCGGCAACCTCAATTCGATTGGTTCCGACACCCTGCTCAACCTGATGACGTTCTGGGCGGAGAAGTTCCGCGAGTCCTATCCGAACGTCAACATCGGCATCGAGGGCAAGGGCTCGAGCACCGCTCCCCCGGCGCTCATCGAGGGCACCTCGCAGCTTGGTCCCATGTCCCGCAAGATGAAGGACAAGGAAGAAGACGCCTTCGAGAAGAAGTTCGGCTACAAGCCGACGCATCTGCGTGTGGCCGTTGACGCCCTGGCCGTCTTCGCCAACAAGGACAACCCGATCGAGTGCCTCTCGCTCGAGCAGGTGGACGCCATCTTCTCGAAGACCCAGAAGATGGGTCACTCGCCGATCAACACCTGGGGCGAGGCCGGTCTCAAGGGTGACTGGGCCAAGCGCCCCATCAGCCTCTACGGCCGCAACAGCGCCTCGGGCACCTACGGCTTCTTCAAGAAGAAAGCCCTGGGCAAGGGTGACTACCGCGACACCGTCAAGGAACAGCCCGGCAGCGCTGCCGTTGTGCAGTCGGTCGCCGTCGAACGCTACGCCATTGGCTACAGCGGCATCGGCTATGCCACGCCCGACGTGAAGGCCGTTCCCCTGGCGAAGAAGGCCGGAGAGACCTGCTACGCGGCCAACGCCGAGAACGCCTTCTCGGGTCACTACCCGCTGGCGCGCTACCTGTACGTCTACGTGAACAAGGCCCCGGGCAAGCCGGTCGACAAGCTCACCGCCGAGCTGCTTCGCCTGGTTCTTTCGAAGGAAGGTCAGGAAATCGTGGTCAAGGACGGTTACTACCCGCTCAACGCCAAGATCGCCGCCGAAGAGCTGGAACTGCTCAAGTAAACGGGCAGAATCTTCAGCATCAGGTTCAGCCGGCTTGATGCCCGGTGCGAAAGTGAAGCAAGCGAGCAACATGAGCACGGCACCACTGGCTGACAAGCCTGAACAGAACAACGCGGGGGCCCCGGATTCGCCAGAACCCGGGGCCCCCGTTACTATTGCCGACAGCGAAAGTCCCGGTGGGAACATGGACCCTTCACCCAAACCCTGGCGCACCGCCGCATCCCGTCTGGCAGCCGACAGCGCCGCGCGCTACGTCGTCACCGGCGGCGGTATCACGGTCATCGCGGCGATCATGGCGATCATGCTGGTGATCGCCATCGAGACCATGCCGCTGTTCTTCGCGGCCAAGGCAGCGATCCTTGGCGGCGGTTTGAGCGACCCGGGCGGCGCGGTGCTGGCCCTGGGCGCCGACGAGCACCGCAGCCACATCTACTCCGTTACCAAAGACGGCATTCGTGTCGAGACCATCGACGGAGAGCCCGTCGCAATGGATAACCTGCTCCCCGATCTCGAGGGCGCGCAGATCATCGCCGCCTCCGAGCCCCGGCACGGCCACTTCGCACTGGGGCTGAGCGACGGTCGCGTTCTGCCCGTGAGCGTGGATTTCAAGATCTCCTTCGACGAGAACACGAATCGCATCGTCGTTCCGAGCATTGAATACGAAGACTTCATCCCCATGGCCGAGCCCGGCGAGGGCATCAACAAGCTGGCCTGGGTTTTTTCAGAGGGCGTTCGCGTCGCGGCTGTTGCGGCTGCTGACGGAAAGCTCAAGATCGAAAAGCTCATCATTGAAGAGAGCGACTTCGGCGGCGGCGACGTCGAAGAATACGAACAGGAATTCGAGGAAGGCTGGGAAGGACAGATCACCTCCCTGGCTGCCGACGATCGCGGCGATGATCTGATCGTCGGCACCAGTTCGGGCAAGATGTACCGCGTCGACCTGCGCGACCCCGAGGACATGGCGTTCTCCGGCGTCGCCATTGCGGGTAGCCGGCTGAGCGACCCGGTCACCGCGCTGGGCTACGTTTTCGGCGGTCTGACCCTGGTGGCCGGTGCCGAGTCGGGCCGCGTGAGCACCTGGCAGATCCTTCGGCGCGAATCCGGCGGCTTTGGATTCGTGCACATGTATGACTACGAGCCGCACGACGCGCCGGTCATCGCCTTTGCGCCCTCGCTGCGCAACAAGAGCTTCCTGACCGCCGATGCGCAGGGCAGCGTGCACCTCAACCACGGCACCACGGGCAAGACCCAGTGGGAGGGCGAAAACGTCATCAGTGAAGTGAGCGCGCTCGCCTTTGCGCCGAAGTACGACGGCTTCCTTGTCGCAGGCAGCAGCGGCGCCATCCAGAACTGGGCGCTCGATGACCCGCACCCCGAGGTCTCCTGGAGCACGCTTTTCGGCAAGGTCCAGTACGAGGGCTACACCGAGGCGGCCTATTCCTGGCAGTCGAGTTCCGCCTCCCAGGACTTCGAACCCAAGTTCTCCCTGACGCCGCTGATCTTCGGCACGCTCAAGGGCACGTTCTACGCGCTGCTCTTTGCCGTGCCGATTGCGCTCATGGCGGCGCTCTATGCCTCGCAGTTCATGAACCCCGGACTCAAGAGCTATCTCAAGCCGACCATCGAGATCATGGCAGCCGTGCCCAGCGTGGTAATCGGCTTCCTGGCAGGCCTGTGGCTCGCGCCCGTGCTCGAGGGCGTGGTGCCCGCGGTGCTCGGCGCGTTCGTTGTCTTCCCGGTGGTGATTCTCTCGGGCTTCTTCGCCTGGCAGAAGGCGCCGGTTGCCTGGAAGCGTCTGGTGCCTGCGGGCCGCGAGATGTATCTGGTGTTGCCGCTGGTGTTCGTGGGGACGCTGATTGCCATCGGCTTTGGCGCGCTGATCGAGAGCAGCCTGATGGGCGGCGATTTCCGCGAATGGCTGCTGAGTGCCATGGGCGTGAACTACGACCAGCGCAACTCGCTGGTGATTGGTATCGCCATGGGCTTTGCCGTCATCCCCATCATCTTCACCATTGCCGAGGATGCCATCACCAACGTGCCCCCGCATCTTGGAGCCGGCTCTCTGGCGCTGGGGGCAACGCCCTGGCAGACGGCGATTCGCATTGTGATGCCCACGGCGAGCCCCGGCGTGTTCTCGGCGATCATGATCGGCCTGGGACGCGCGGTGGGCGAGACGATGATCGTGCTCATGGCCACCGGCAACACGCCGATCATGGACCTCTCGATCTTCAACGGCTTTCGCGCCCTCTCGGCGACGATCGCAGTGGAACTTCCCGAGGCGCCCCACGGCGGCACGCACTACCGCGTGCTGTTCCTGATGGCGCTGATCCTCTTCATCATGACGTTCTTCGTCAACACCGCCGCCGAAGCAATTCGTCTGCGGCTGCGAAAGAAGTATCAGGCTTATGCGTAAGTTCTTTCAAAGCGGCGAGCCCTTTGTCTGGCTGACCGGCGGGTCGCTGGCCTTCTGCCTGCTGATCGTGGGTTTCCTGATGTATCTGATCGCGAGCAAGGCGCTGGTGTATTTCTGGCCCTCGGATGTCGCGCGCATCGAGATGAGAGATGGCAATGTTACCCTGGGTGAGATCGTCGAGCGCGAACAGATCCCGGTGGCCGACACCGACGGCAAGAAGATCGTCCACCGCATCAAGGTCAAGCGCGGCAACCGCGACGTCTACGGTCAGGACTTCATCTGGCTGGACGAAGAAGAGATCAAGGATGTCAGCTACCCCGAAGACATCGTCACCGTCGAGCGCCGCGAGTGGGGCAACTTCTACGGTGAGTGGAAGGGGATTGCCGAGGGCGGCGAGATTCACGAGGCCGGCTGGAATGACCTCCAGAAAGACATCGACGCCGCCTTCGCCCTGCACGAGCGCGTGCAGGAGATTGCCCGTATCGATATCGGCAAGCTCAACAAGAAGATCGAGGACGTCGCCATCGAGCTGCGCGTTCTTGAAGACAGCGGTGTGACCACCGGCGCAAAAGTCGAGGCGCTCGAGAACAAGAAGCGTGAACTCGAACACGAGAGCCAGGCGGTTCAGGGCGAGCTGGCGAAAATGCGGACATCCATCACAAGTGCGATGGCCATGGTCACTGTCGACGGGCGCGATCGCGAGCTGCCCATGATGGGCGTCGTGCACGCCTACCGCCCCAACGCCATGGGCTTTGTCGGCAAGGCCGGTTTCTACGTGATGAAGTTCTGGGAGTTCATCTTCCACGAACCGCGTGAGTCCAACACCGAGGGCGGCGTTTTCCCGGCGATTTTCGGTACCGTCGTGATGGTGTTCATCATGACGCTCATCGTGACGCCGTTCGGAATCCTCGCAGCGTTTTACCTGCGCGAGTATGCCAGACAGGGCGTAATGGTGAGCATCGTGCGCATTGCGGTGAACAACCTGGCGGGCGTGCCCTCCATCGTCTTCGGCGTGTTCGGTCTGGGCTTCTTTATCTACGCGGTGGGCTCGGGCATCGACCACACCTTCTTTGCCGACCGGCTGCCCACACCGACCTTCGGCACCGGCGGCGTGCTCTGGGCCTCACTCACCCTGGCCCTGCTCACCGTGCCGGTCGTCATCGTCGCGACCGAGGAGGGCCTGGCGGGAATTCCCACCGGCATTCGCGAGGGCTCGCTGGCCCTTGGCGCAACGAAATTCGAGACCACCTGGCGCGTGGTGCTCCCCGCGGTGGCGCCTTCGATGCTCACGGGCCTGATTCTGGCCATTGCCCGCGCCGCGGGAGAGGTGGCGCCGCTCATGCTCACGGGCGTTGTGAAGCTCGCGCCCTCGCTGCCGATCAACGGGATCTTCCCCTACGTCCATCTCGACCAGAAATTCATGCACCTGGGGTTCCACATCTATGACGTGGGATTCCAGTCGCCCAATGTCGATGCCGCGCGCCCGATGGTCTACGCGGCCTCGTTCCTGCTGCTCATCATTGTTGTTGTGCTCAACCTCGCCGCCATTCAGATGCGCAACTACCTGCGCAAGCGCTATGCGCTCTCGGCGGTGTAACGAAGTAATCGAGGGATATCATGTCTTCAGTCGAAGCCGCACTCAAAGGAAACCGCTCCGGGGGCAAGAATGCCGCCGAGCACAAGACTGCCATCGAAGTGGGCAACGTCGAGATGTACTATGGCGAAAAGCGCGCGCTTCATGGGATCACCTTCGACATTCCCGATCGTCAGGTGACGGCCTTCATCGGCCCGTCGGGCTGTGGCAAGTCCACCCTGCTTCGCTGCTTCAACCGGATGAACGACCTGGTCGAGGGCGCCCGCGTGGTCGGCAAGATCAACATCCACGGCAACGACATCTACCACCCCGACACGGACGTGACCGAGCTGCGCCGCCGGGTGGGCATGGTGTTCCAGAAGCCCAATCCCTTTCCCAAATCGGTCTATGAGAACATTGCCTACGGGCCGCGCATCCTGGGGGAGACGAACAAGGCGAAAATCGACGAGCTGGTCGAGAAAAGCCTGATGGCCGCCGGGCTGTGGAAGGAAGTGAAGGACCGCCTCAACGACAGCGCGCTGGGCCTCTCCGGCGGCCAGCACCAGCGCCTGTGCATCGCCCGGGCCATCGCTGTCGAGCCCGAGGTCCTGCTCATGGACGAGCCCTGCTCGGCCCTCGACCCCCTTGCGACGACCAAGGTTGAAGACCTGATCGAAGACCTGAAAAACGACTATACTATCGTGATCGTGACTCACAACATGCAGCAGGCCGCGCGCGTCTCCGACTATACGGCGTTCTTCTACATCGGTGAGCTGATCGAGTTCAACGAGACAAAGACGCTGTTCACCACTCCGTCAAAGGCGCAGACGGAAGACTACATTACGGGGCGATTCGGTTGATGGAAACATTGCAGAAAAAAGAGCATACCGATCGGCACTACGAGGCCGACCTCATCCACCTTCGCGAACGTGTCCTGGCCATGGGCGCGCGCGTCGAGCGTATGATCGGCGGCACCATGCGCGCCCTCGTTCAGCGCGACGAAGACCTGGCCAACGAAATGATGGAACTCGACAGCGAAGTCGACCGCGACGAGAGCGAAATCGACGAGCTGTGTCTGAACCTGCTGGCCAAGCGCCAGCCGGTGGCCAGCGACCTGCGCTTCATCACCCTGTGCATGAAGATTGTCACCGACCTCGAGCGCATGGGCGATCTCTCGGTCAACATTGCCGAGCGTACCCATGAGCTGATGCGCGAACCGTTGCTCAAGCCGCTCATCGACCTGCCTCGCATGGCCGAGCTGGCCCAGGCCATGGTCCACGGCGCGCTGGACGCCCTTGTCGCAAAAGATGTAAAAAAGGCGGAGGAGATCCTGGAGTCCGACGACAAGGTCGACAAGCTCAACGAACAGATCTTCCGCGAGCTGATCACCTACATCATCGAAGATTCCAATGCCGCGCGGCGTGCAATCAGCCTGCTGTTCGTCTCGAAATACCTCGAGCGGATCGGCGACCACGCCACCAACATCGCAGAAATGGTAATTTTCTGGGCCGAAGGACAGGACATCCGCCACGGTGCGGGTGCAAACCGCGAATGAGTAATCCCTCCATCCTGGTAGTAGAAGACGATCCCGATATCGCCGAGCTGCTTCGTTTCAATCTCGACGAAGAGGGCTACAAGATCGACATGGTCGGCCGGGGCAAGGAAGCCCTCGATCACCTGCGCTCGCGCACGCCGGACCTGGTGATCCTCGACCTGATGCTCCCCGATCTCTCGGGCCTGGACATTTGCAAGGAAATCCGCTCGTCGAAGGAACACAGCCAGACGCCGGTGCTCATGCTCACCGCCAAGGGCGAGGAAATCGACCGCGTCGTTGGTTTCGAAGTGGGCGCCGACGATTATGTCACCAAGCCCTTCAGCGTGCGCGAGCTGTTGCTCCGCGTGCGCGCGCTGCTGCGCCGCTCCGACCCGTTGCCGCCGACCAAGCAGCAGCTCAAGGCCGGCGATCTCGAACTCGACACCGTGGGCCAGCGTGCCCGCGTGAGCGGCGAGGAGCTCAAGCTCACGACGACCGAGTTCAAGCTGCTGCAGTACTTCCTTGAAAACCCCGCCCGGCTGCTCAGTCGCGACCACCTGCTCGAGCGGGTGTGGGACTACTCCGAGGATACCGAGTCGCGGACCGTCGATACCCACGTGCGCCGCCTTCGCAAGAAGCTCGGTGAAATGGGCGACGTCATCGAGACGGTCCACGGCGCGGGCTACCGCTACAACCTGACCAAGTACGGCAAACCGTGAGACTCCACTGGAAGATCGCGCTCGGGGCGCTCTTTGTTTCGGTGGCAGCCATCGTTGCGGGAGCGATCTACATTGCCCCCGCGCTGCGCAAGGATGTGACCTCGAATATCGCCGACGTCCTGCGTGAAGAGACGGCGGTCCTCCAATCGGTCCTCGAAAAGCGATCCGCCGAAGAACTGACTACAAAATCGCTCCAGCCCTGGGCCCGCGCCCTGGGCCGCGGGGGAATCTCGCGCATCACGATTGTCGCGCCCGACGGCCGCGTGCTGGCCGACTCGGATGTGAGCGTTGAGGAACTCCCGAGTGTGGAAAACCACGGCGACCGCCCCGAAGTGCTCGCCGCTCATGAAGAAGGCGAGGGGGTTGCCCAGCGCCGCAGCGGCACGGTGGATGTGAAGCTGCTCTATGTCGCGCGCCGTGTGCGCATGGGCAAGGGTTTCGGCGTGGTGCGTGTGGCTTACCCGCTCTCGGCCGTGAACGAGGCTGTCACCCGTGTGACCCAGGTCCTTTGGGGCGCGGTGGTCTTCGCGTTCATTCTGGCGAGCATCCTGAGCGTGTTCGTCTCCCGTTGGGTGGCCCAGCCGCTGCGCCGCCTGGCAAGCGCCGCGCAGGAGATTGCCGACGGCGATCTCTCCGTGCGCGCCGAGACGGATTCCGGGGATGAAGTCGGCGAGCTCGCCCGCAGCTTCAACGAGATGGTCGCGCGGCTCGAATCGCTCATCGGCGTCATTCGCAACGAGCGCGAGCAGGCTCAGCGCATTCTCGCCACCGTGGACGAAGGCATCATTTTGCTCGATGAACGCGACTTCGTGGTGGCGGGTAACCGGGTTTTCGTCGATCTGTTCAAGGCGCCCGAGCAGCTCAAGGGGCGCTCGGCGCTCGAACTGGTGCGTTCCGACGCGATCCAGCGCGGCCTGACCGCGCTGCGCGAGGGTGAAGAGCGCTACGAGCAGGAGTTCGTGCTCGAAGCCCCGCTGGGCGAGCGCCGCTTCGAACTGGTTGCAGCGCCGGTTCTTGAATCGGGCGTGCGCACGGGCGCGGTGCTGGTCTTCCGCGACGTCACCCGCACGCGGCGGCTCGAAGAAGTGCGCAAGGAGTTCGTCGCCAACGTCAGCCACGAATTGCGCACGCCGCTCACTTCGATTCGCGGTTATGCCGAGACCCTCTCGGGCAAGCTCCAGGGCGACGAGACGCTGGCGCGCTTTGCTGACTCCATCGTTCGCAGTGCCGAGCGCCTCTCGGCGCTCGTCAACGACCTGCTGGAACTCTCACGGCTCGAACGGCCGGAATTCACCCCGCGCAAGGAAAACCGCGACCTGGGCGAGGAACTCAGGAACGGAATCGGGCAGTTTCAGGACCGTGCGGCGGGGCGCAAGATCGAACTGGTCTTCGAGCCCGAGGAATTCGACCATACCTGCAGCTTCGACGTGCGGCTGATCGATCAGGTGCTGACCAACCTGCTCGACAACGCCTTCAAATACACTCCCGACGGCGGAGAGATCTGCGTGAGCACCGAGCCGCGCGAGGGTGCCATCCGTGTCTGCGTCGAGGACACCGGCCCGGGCATTCCCGAGAAAGACATCCCCCGGCTCTTCGAGCGTTTCTACCGCGTGGACAAGGCCCGCTCGCGCGAGCTGGGCGGCACGGGCCTGGGACTGGCAATCGTCAAACACATCGTCGAGCGACACGGCGGCAAGGTCGGCGTGGAAAACCGCGCCGGCGGCGGCACCCGCTTCTGGTTCGAACTCCCCGCCTGAGGGATTGAGCGGCTCCAGAAGGGGGGGCCAGCAAAAATGCCTTGTTCCATACCATACCGTATGGTATCTTTCTGTCACTTCGGGGGAGCCATGCAGGCAGAAGCATCCACACTGAAATCCGCCACCTCGCGCGGGCGTGCCGACTGGGTTCTGGCAGCCATTGAGCTGGTTGCCGCCGAGGGCGAGAGTGGTGTGCGCATCGACCGGCTCTGCCGGGATCTGGGCGTGACCAAGGGCAGCTTCTACCACCACTTCGGCTCGCGCCAGGATCTCATCGACGCGGTGGCCGACTACTGGTCGCGCGAGCAGCCGCTGGCGGTGATTGCCGACCTGCGCGCGAGCAAGGCCGGCCCCTTCGAACGGCTCGTGGCGCTCACGCGCGTTTACGCTGATCTCGATATCGGCGCGCGCGATCATGCGATGCGCGCATGGGCGACCTCGGACCCGACGATCGCCGCGGCGGTCGAGTCGGCCGACGGCGCCATCCTGAAGTTTCTCGACGAAGTTCTGCTGGAGATGGGTGTGCCAAAGGCCGACGCCTTCGCGCTGGCGCGGGTGCTCATGTTCTCGACGATCGGACTCTACAGCGCCGCCGGCGTGGTCGATGAAAAGGAGCGCCGCCGCGTGGCGTCCTGGCTGGTCAAGTTGATTGAGGAGCGAAAGAAACAATGATCGAGGCAATTCGCGAAACCCTGGGGCCCTGGTATGTCTACATCAAGTTCGTCCACGTGCTGGCCGTGATGATCTGGGGCTGGAGCACGATGGTGGGCTTCGGCTGGTACCTGCGGCCCATGTACATCAAGTGGCTCCGCAATCCGGGTGACGAGGTCGCGCGTGAGCGCCGCAACTGGGCGATGGAACACTTCGACCGCGGCGTCGTTCCAGAACATGTCGCCTTCCCCATCGTGATCGTCACCGGTCTCCTCATGTTCATGGTGGGGGACTGGCACCTGGGAATGAACTGGCTGACCTTCAAGCTGGCACTGGTCTTCGGAATCTTCGTGCCGATGGAAGCGGTTGATTACTACCTCTCCCACTTCGGCGGGAACAAGGAAAAGATCAAGAAGACCGGCGACATGGAACGCTATGAGAAAATGATTCGGGTTCATTGGAAGTTCTTCATCGTCACCACGCCGCTGGTGGCGATCTTCATTCCCACGATCATCTTCCTGGCCATCGTCAAACCCTTCTAGAAGGCCAATGCGGCGGCGCCGCAGTTCATTGGCCCGGCCCGGGGGAATCGGCTACGTAAGCAACCGGAGCGGGCCGCCCCTGCGCAGCGGGGAAACTTGCGGCCCCCACGGGAGCCGTTCATGTCCGAGCTCGTCATCACCACCATCGAAAACGGAGTCGCCGACGTGCGACTCAACCGCCCCGAAAAGCACAACGGCCTCTCGACGGCGATGTTTGAAGAGATCACCGCCGCCGGCGAGGCGCTCAAGTCCGACAAGTCGGTGCGCGCGGTCGTCCTCTCGGGCAACGGGCCGAGTTTCTGTTCGGGTCTCGATGTGGGCGGCGCGTCCATGAACCCGGCGAGCGTTGCCGAGAAGATGAAGGCCATCGCGGGAAGCCCCGCCAACTTCTTCCAGAAGCCCGCCTGGGTATGGAAGGAACTGGAGGTCCCGGTGATCGCCGCCATCCACGGCGCGACCTTCGGCGGCGGCCTGCAGATTGCGCTCGGCGCGGACATCCGCATTGCCCATCCGGAGACAAAGCTCAGCGTGATGGAAGTGCAGCTCGGACTCATCCCCGATATGACGGCCAGTGCCACCCTGCGCGAACTGCTTCCCCTGGATGTGGCCAAGGAGCTCGCGCTCACGGGCAAGAAAATCAGCGGCGTCGAAGCCGCCGAGCTTGGACTCGTCACCCGCGTGGCCGATGACCCGCTTGCCGAGGCCACTGCGCTGGCAAAGGAAATCGCCTCGCGCAATCCCGATGCCACGCGCGGCATCAAAGTGATGTTCGATGCCAATTGGTATTGCAGCACGCAGGAAGCGCTCGCCCGCGAGGCGGAGTTGCAGATGAAGATCATCGGCTCCAAGAACCACATGGAAGCCATGGCCGCGCGCTTCCAGAAGCGCGACGCGAAGTTCGACGACCGCAAGTAGGCGCGGCATCCCGAGAGGCAATTAAAGATGAAAGATGTAGTCATCAGCGGCACCGGCCTGTTCACGCCCGACCAGTCAATCTCCAACGACGACCTGGTCGAGTCCTTCAACGCCTGGGTTCGCAAGTTCAATGAAGAGAACAAGGATGCCATCGCCGCCGGCAAGATCGAGGCCGAGCAGGAGTCGGGCAGCGAGTTCATCGTCAAGGCATCGGGCATTCAGAGCCGCTACGTGATCGACCGCGAGGGGATTCTCGATCCGAATCGCATGTGCCCGCGGATTCCCGAGCGTCCCAACGACGAAGACTCCCTGCAGTGCGAAATGGGAAAAATCGCCGGTCTCGAGGCGCTTGAGCGTGCCGGGAAAAAGGGCGCCGACGTCGACGCGGTGTTCGTCGCCTGCTCGAACATGCAGCGCCCGTACCCGGCCATGGCCATTGAGCTGCAGAATGCGCTGGGCTGCGGGGGCTACGCTTTCGATCTCAACGTCGCGTGTTCGTCGGCGACTTTCGGGATCCTCACGGCGGCCAACGCCGTGCGCACGGGCACTGCGAAGGCGGCGCTGGTCATCAGCCCGGAGATCTGCTCGGGTCATCTCAACTTCACGCGCCGCGACTCGCACTTCATTTTCGGTGATGCCTGCACGGCGGTGCTGATCGAAGCGGCCGATACCTGCACTTCGCCCAATGCCTTTGAGATTCTCGGCACGAAGGCCGTGACCCAGTATTCCAACAACATTCGCAACAACTTCGGATTCCTCAACCGCTGCGACGAATCGGGGATCGGCAAGGAAGACAAGCTCTTCGTGCAGAACGGGCGGCAGGTCTTCCGCGAGGTATGTCCCATGGTGGCCGAGCTCATTGGCGGGCATCTGGAGGAGCTGGGTCTTGCCCCCGATGCTGTCAAACGCTTCTGGCTCCACCAGGCGAACCTGGGAATGAATCAGCTCATCGCCAAGAAGCTCCTGGGCAAGGACGCGCCCGAGGACAAGACGCCGGTCATCCTCGACGAATACGCCAACACCAGCTCGGCGGGATCGATCATCGCCTTTCACAAGTATCAGGACGACTTTGCCAGCGGCGAGCTGGGCGTGATCTGCTCTTTCGGGGCGGGTTATTCCATCGGCAGCGTTGTTGTGCGCAAGAAGTAGCCTTCCCAGGCTCTTCCAAAGAAAAACCCCGGCGCTTGCCGGGGTTTTTTGTTGCGGAAGTTTTCGGGCTTAATCGGCCTTGTGCACAACGATCTGGTTGAAGGGGATCTCGACCCCCGCCTTGTTGAGCGCGTTGTAGGCGGCGCTGCGCACTTCGTGCAGCATGGCCAGGTAGTCGGGCGTGTTGCACCAGCAGACGATCTTGAACCCCAGCGCGCTGGCGCCCATGTCGACGAAGGCGACGGCGGGCTCGGGATCCTTGAGCACGACTTCGAGCGACTTTGTCGCCTCGAGCAGGATGTCCTGGACCTGTTTGAGATCGGCGCCGTAGGCCACGCCGACCTCGACCGCGCCGCGGCGGGTGCCCAGGGTGGTGATGTTCACGATGCTGCCGCCGGTGATCGCGCTATTGGGAATGATGATCTTCTGGTTGTCGGGCGTGGTCATGGTGGTGGCGAACATGCCGATGTCGTTGACGGTGCCCGTGTGCCCGCCGGCAGTGACCACGTCGCCGAGCTGGAAGGGGCGGAAGAAAAGAATCATCACGCCGCTGGCGAAGTTGCCCAGCGTTCCCTGCAGTGCCAGACCGACGGCCAGACCGGCGGAAGCGAAGACCGCGACGAGGCTGGTGGTCTCGACGCCCACCGCGCCGAGCGCGGCGATGACCGTTGCGGCGAGGATGGTGTACTGAAGCATGCCCGCCAGAAAGCGACCGAGTGCTTCATCCAGGTTGCGCCTGCGGAACAGGCCGATGGTCAGGCGGTTGCCCCACTTGCTGGCAATCCAGCCGACAACAAAGATTGTGAGTGCGATGAGCGCCGACTTGACCACGGGCACCATGGCCTTGAGCTGCTCGGGTGAATCAGAACCAAAATTGAAATCCATGTGAGTCCCCTTCGGGAAGGTGTGGAGTCCGGCCATCGGGTGCACAGATGAGGAGGCGGACCCGGAAGCCTTTGTCAGGTCGCCGCTGCTGTCTGTGCCCGATGTGCGAGAGTTCCCGCACGGGAAATTGGCCGGTCACGGGGGGGCGGTCAAGGTCGCCGAGGAGGCAGGGCGATTCGCAGGGCTAGCGCCCGAGCCAGCTATCGAGCCCGCGGAAGATCATCTCGACGGCGATCGTCCCGAGCAGGATCGCGCTGACCCGGCCGACGATGTCCATGTAGCGCTCGATCAGGCGGTAGTTGCGCTCGCGCACGCGGTCGAAGACGACCTTGAGGCCAAGCAACACAACAGTGGTTGCAAGCACGGCCGTGACGATGCCCAGTGAGGCTTTCCACAGCGGGCTCTGCGCGCCGATCAGCACGCAGGCGCTCACTGTTGCCGGGCCGATCATAAAGGGCATGGCGATGGCGCCGGCCAGATGCTCGGGATCGCCGCGCAGCTCGATCATCACCTGACCGCCGACCAGCATCGAGCGGACGGCGATGAGCAGGAACACCACGCCGCCGAATGTCTGGAATGCGGCAAAGCGAACCTGGAACACATCCTGAAAGATACGATCGCCACCCCATGCGAATGCGATGTAGGCAATCGTGCTGATGATCATTGCGCGCGAGAGGATGCGCGTGAACACAGGCAGCTCGAGACCGCGAATCAGATCGATCAAATAGACCGACACGAGGAAGGGATTGATTAGTACTAAAAGAAAAAGAACCGACTGGGAGAATGAATCGTGCATGGGTGTGCACCATGTAGACACATGTGCAACTTGACTTCAAGCCCCATGTCTGGTAGCCTCTTCGTTGCGCCGCATCATGCGCACACAATCAAATTAACCAGATAAGAGATAGACGCGAGAGGAGGACCTCATCGCTTCCGCCGTTACATTTTCCGCCCCCGATTCCGACGACGCCGCCGCTGTGTGGCGTCTGATACGGTCCAGTCCGCCTTTAGACCTGAATTCCCCCTACTGTTACCTGCTGTTGTGCGATGAGTTTTCGCAGACCACCGTGGTTGCACGCGATGGCGACGCAATCGTCGGCGCTGTGACGGGATTTCGACTTCCGAAAAATCCCGCCGTGCTCTTCGTCTGGCAGGTTGTCGTTGCCGCCTCCCATCGCCGCCAGGGCCTTGCCCGGCGCATGATTCGCGACATTCTTGCGCGTCCGGCAAATGCCGACGTGTGCGCCATCGAAACCACCGTTTCTCCCTCCAACGAGGCATCGCGCGAGATGTTCAGATCTCTCGCGCGCGAGCTCGGCGCGCCCTTCGATTCCATCGGTGGATTCTCCGAGCAGTTGTTCCCCGACATCGGGCACGAGGAAGAAACCCGTTACCGAATTGGCCCCTTCACCCGGGCCGCAAATACTCAGGAGAGTAGCCATGCTTGACGCCGTTCAACGATACGAATCAGAAGTCCGAAGTTACTGCCGGTCTTTTCCCACCGTCTTCGATACTGCAAAGGGCAGCAAGGTCTGGGACAAGGACGGGAAGGAATATCTCGACTTCTTCGATGGTGCGGGCGCGCTGAGCTACGGGCACAATCATCCGCAAATCAAGGAGAAGCTGATCGAATACATCTCGCGCGACGGGATCACCCACGCGCTCGACATGGCGACCGTTGCCAAGGACGATCTGCTCGAAACATTCTGGAAGCTCATCCTGGAGCCCCGCGGGCTCAACTACAAGGTGCAGTTCCCCGGTCCCACCGGGACCAACTCCGTGGAGGCCGCGCTCAAGCTCGCGCGCAAGGTGACTGGGCGCGACAAGGTGATGTTCTTCACCAATGGCTTCCACGGAATGACGCTCGGTGCGCTCTCGGTAACCGGCAACGGTTTCAAGCGTGAGGGCGCGGGCATCGCGCTCTCCAACGGCGTGTGCATGCCCTACGGCGGTTACCTGGGCGACGACGCCGATACGATCAACTACATGGATCGCTTCCTGGCAGATACCAGCAGCGGCGTCGACATGCCCGCTGCCGCCATCGTCGAGACCGTGCAGGCCGAAGGCGGCGTGAACATGGCCAGCTTCGGCTGGCTGCAGAAGCTCGAAGCCCTGTGCCAGGAACACGGCATGTTGCTCATCGTCGACGACATCCAGGTCGGCTGCGGGCGCACCGGCCCGTTCTTCAGTTTCGAGCCGGCGGGCATCACGCCTGACATCGTGTGTCTGTCCAAGTCCATCGGCGCCTACGGACTGCCCATGGCGCTCACGCTCATCAAGCCCGAGCTCGACCAGTGGGCACCCGGCGAGCATAACGGAACCTTCCGCGGTCACAACCTGGCTTTCGTCGCCGCGACTGAGGCGCTGCGTCTTTTCTGGAGCGATGACAAGCTGCAGAAGGAGACCGAGCGCAAGGGTCGTATGGTTCGCAAGTTCCTCCAGGAAATGAAACGCAAGTATCCCGACCTTGCCGATGACGTGCGTGGTCGCGGGCTCATTCAGGGACTTTCCTGGAACAATGATGATCTGGCCGGTGAGATCTCCATGGCCGCGTTCAAGCGCGGACTGCTCATCGAGACCTCCGGCGCCAAGGGCGAGGTGGCCAAGGTGCTCCCGCCGCTCACGGTTTCCGATGACGAACTCAGCAAGGGCTTTGCCATTCTCGAGGAAGCCGCCGCTGAGGCTGTCGCAGGCGTGCGTGCGCGCCGCGACGAAGAGGACGAAGAGAGCAAGTCGGCCTAGCCCATTTTCCGGACAACACAGAGGTAAAAGAGACAGCGATGATCGTCAGAACACTGAAGGATCTTGAAGGAACGGACCGCGTCGTGGAGGCGCCCAACTGGATCAGCCGCCGGATGCTGCTGCGCAAGGACGGCATGGGTTTCTCCTTCCACGACACGACCATCAAGGCGGGCACTGAGACCCACATCCACTACCAGAACCATCTCGAAGCTGTGTACTGCGTTGGCGGCGAGGGGGAGATCGAGGACCTCAAAACGGGCAAGATTTACCCCATTTCCGACGGCACCATGTACGCGCTCAACGAACACGATGAACATCTGCTGCGCGCCAGCAAGGACCTGCGGATGATCTGCGTGTTCAACCCGCCGCTGACCGGCCGGGAAACGCACGATGAAAACGGCGTCTACCCGCTCATCACCGATGATGACGAGGAGGCCGAAGACGTTGCATCGTAGAATGCCATCCGATCCCTACGCCTCGCGCGTGGGCGGAGAAGGCCGGATCGTCGATCGCGTGGACCCTGTGGTCTACGGCAAGGCAAATCCGTCCGGCGAGTTCGCCCTAAGCAGGGAGCAGGTCCGTTTCTATGAAGAAAACGGCTACCTGGTGCTCGAATCTCACATGCCGGACGTGGTAGATGCCCTGCTCGAAGAGACCGAGATGCTCGGGAAGAAGCTTGCGGGACGTCCCGAACTGATTGCCGAGCCCGACAGCCAGGTGACGCGTACGATCTTTTCACCCCATGAGTTCGGCGAAGTGGCCGGCAGGGTGGCCGGAGATCCGCGATTGCTCGATCCGGTGCGACAGCTTCTGGATAGCGATGTTTACATCCATCACTCGCGCACGAACATCAAGCCGGCGCTCGATGGTCGTTCGTTCCCCTGGCATTCGGATTTTGAGACCTGGCACGTCGAGGACGGAATTCCCCGGCCGCGCGTGCTGACCGCGTGGATTTTTCTTACCGAGAACACGTGCTTTAACGGCCCGCTCTTCGCAATCGCGGGTTCGCACAAGTGGTACTACTCCTCGCCCGGCTGGACGCCCGAGGAAAATCACCTGCGCTCCCTCAAGCGTCAGGAATACGGGACGCCGAGTGCCGACGTACTCCGGCGGATGATGGAGTCCGGCAAGGATCTTGTCTCGCTAGTCGGTAAGGCGGGAACCGTGGTCTTTCACGAGGCCAACATCATGCACAGCTCGCCCGACAATGTCTCGCCCTGGCCACGTACCAATATCTTCTATGTCTACAACAGCGTGGAGAACAAGCCGACCGAACCCTATGGCGGCACGCCCCCGCGCCCGCGTTTTTTACGAAATACGAACTTCAAGCCGGTTCGAAGGGGACGTCCCTTCGGCACCGGCTGATCTGCAAACCCCAGCAAGGAAAGGAATCTATGAGGCGACACGACCTGTACCCATCCCGAGAGGAAAAACCGCGAATTCACGAGCGACGCGATCCGGTTCTCTACAACGATCCCCGGCCCAGCATGACGGGCCTGATCGATGAGGCGGCCGCACGTTTCTACGATCAAAACGGTTTTCTTCATTTCGAGGGCCTGCTGGACGAGGAAGAGATCCGACGCCTGCGCGAGATCGCCCGCCGCGTGGAACAGGACCCCGGCGCCTTTGCATCCGACGAGGCGGCCATCGTGGGCACCGAGAGCGGCGTGCACTCGGTCTTCGGCGCTCATCAGAGCAGCGAAGTGATCGCCGAGGCGGCAAGCAATCCCAAGCTCCTGGAGATCGCCG
The DNA here is from genome assembly GCA_020434085.1 of Chrysiogenia bacterium. Lineage (NCBI taxonomy): Bacteria > Pseudomonadati > Chrysiogenota > Chrysiogenia > Chrysiogenia bacterium. Next base: position 19,214 of record JAGRBM010000154.1, read on the forward strand.
AGCACCTGCTGGGCAGCACGCTCTCGATCTATCAGACGCGCATGCACTTCGAGCCCGGCTACGACGTAGCCGAGGAGCGCCCGAGCTGGCGCTCGGACTTCGAGACCTGGCACGTCGAGGACGGCATGGCCCGAATGCGCGCAGTGAGCTGCGCCATCACCCTGGAAGAGGACAAGACCCGCGAGAGCGGCCTGCTGATGATTCCCGGCTCGCAGGGGCAGTTCATCGGCTGCGCCAGCCCCGAGGACGAAGTGGCGCTGCCGCTGCTCGATCCGCTCACCCAGCCCGACGAAGCGCTGGTGCAGTGCCTGGCCCGTGACCACGGCGTGGCTTCCCCGGAAGGCAAACTCGGATCGGTGACTTTCTTCGATTCGAACATCATGCGCACCTGGCTCAAGAGCCACGAGCGCAGCAATCGCGTAGCCGCGGCCTTTGTCTACAACAGCACGGAGAACCTGCCGGCCGCGCCATTTGGCGGGGACACGCCGCGTCCGGAAGTAATTTCCGACAGGCGCGCCGACCCGCTGCCCTCGGTGTGGTGCCTGTGAAGCACCGGGCGGGGCAGGGCCCGCGTTTCTTTGCAGTTTGTTTGTGCCTGCTGGCGCTCGCCTTCACGGCGGCATGCCAGAAACAGGAAACCCGCAGCACGCTGGAGCGCCTTCGCGAGAGCGGCAAGGCGCGGGTGGGCTTCGCCAACGAGGCACCCTTTGCCTATCTCGATTCCGAAACCGGCGAACTCACCGGTGAGGCCCCCGCCATGGCGCGGGTGGTGCTGGAGAAGATCGGGGTCAAGGAAATCGAGCCCGTGGTCACCGAGTTCGGTTCTCTGATCCCGGGGCTCAAGGCCGGGCGCTTCGATCTGATTGCCGCCGGGATGTACATCACGCCCAAGCGCTGCGAGCAGATTGCCTTTTCCAACCCGACCTACGGCCTGGGCGAGGGATTCATCGTGCAGGCGGGCAATCCGCTGGGGCTCCACAGCTATGGGGATGTGCTCAAGAATGAAGACGCACGCCTTGGCGTCGTCTCCGGCACGGTGGAGATCGGCTATGCGCAGTCGCTCGGCATTTCGAAGGACCGCATGGTCGTCTTTCCCGACATGCCCAGCGCCGCGGCCGGCGTGGAGGCCGGGCGCGCCGACGCTTTTGCAGGAACCAGCCTGACGGTGACCGACCTCCTGTCAAAATCGCAGAGTGGCAAGCTCGAGCGTGCCGAGCCGTTCACCGACCCGGTCATCGACGGCAAGGCCGTGCGCGGTTACGGGGCATTCGGTTTCCGGATGGAAGATGCCGACCTGCGCGACGCCTTCAATAAACATCTTGCCGCGTTCATTGGAACGCCGGCGCACCAGGCGCTGGTCAATCCCTTCGGTTTCTCACGCAACGAGTTGCCGGGCGATGCAACCGCCCAAGCACTCTGCAATCCCACGCCCGCCAAGTAATCAGTCATGGATCTGCCGCCTCCGCTGGACCTGCTGCCGGCCCTGAGCACGGGGCTTGGCATCACGCTGGCCCTGACACTTGGCGGCGCCGTGCTGGCGGTGCTCACCGCTCTTTCGGTGGGGCTGCTGCGTATCTCGCGGCGACGCTGGGTGCGCGCGGCGGCGATTTCCTACGTGGAGTTTTTTCGCGGCACTTCGGCACTCGTTCAACTTTTCTGGGTCTACTTCGCCCTGCCGCTGCTTGGTGTGGAGCTCCCGGCACTCACTGCCGGGATGTTGGTGCTCGGGCTCAACGCCGGGGCTTATGGGGCCGAAGTGGTGCGCGGCGCCATGGACGCGGTTCCCCATGAACAATGGGAGGCCGCCCACGCATTGGGCTTCTCGCGCCGCCGGATGATCTGGAACATCATGCTCCCCCAGGCGCTTCCCGCGATGCTGCCGCCCGCGGGCAACCTGCTCGTCGAGCTTCTCAAGAACACGGCGCTCGTCTCCATGGTGACGCTCGCCGACCTGACCTTCCGTGCGCAGACGTTGCGCGCGGCCACGCTGCGCACCGGGGAGATCTTTGCCCTGGTGCTGTTACTCTATTTCGCCATCGCGCTGGTACTGACCCGCGCGATGCGCGCCGTTGAGCGCCGCGTGGCGATTGCGAGGTAGCGGCGTGTTCGACTTCGGCTTTGCCATGGAAGTTCTGCCCGCGCTGCTCGGCGCGCTGCGCATCACGGTGCTGGCAACGGTGCTGGGGATGGGCTTTGCACTGGTGGTGGGGCTCATCTGGGCGCTGCTGCGTCGCTCGCCGCGCCGCTGGCTGAGCGCGCCGGCCGGTGCAATTGTCGAATTCCTGCGAAGCACGCCGCTCCTGGTGCAGCTCTTTTTCCTCTTCTACGTGCTGCCCGACTGGGGCGTGAGCCTCTCGGCGCTTGCGACCGGGATTCTGGGCCTTGGCCTCCACTACAGCGCCTATACGGCCGAGGTCTACCGTGCGGGGATCGAGGGCGTTCCGCAAGGGCAGTGGGACGCGGCCGCAGCGCTGAACTTCTCGAAAGCACGCACCTGGCGCGCCATCATCCTGCCACAGATCGTTGCTCCCACGCTTCCGGTACTGGGCAACCGCTTCGTGGCCATGTTCAAGGACTCGGTGTTGCTCTCGGCCATTACGGTGGGCGAAGTGCTCCAGCAGGCGCGGCTGATTGGTTCCGAGAGTTTTCGCTATCTGGAGCCGCTCACGCTGGTGGGTGTGCTGTTTCTGATCGTCAGCGTCGCCGCCTCGCGCGGGCTTCGCGTCTTCGAACTCAAACTCAACGCAGGCCGTCGCGGCAGGGGAGCGCTTTCATGAGCGAGCCGATCATCGAGCTGAAGAGCGTCACCAAGCGCTTCGGCGATCTCACCGTCCTGCGGGAGATGAGCCTGAGCGTGCCGCGTGGGCAGAAGGTCGCCCTCATTGGCCCCAGCGGTTCGGGCAAGTCCACGCTGCTGCGGGTGATTATGACGTTAGAGCAGATCGGCAGCGGCGAGCTGCGTGTCGCCGGGCAGAGCGTGCGCTACGACGAAGCCTCCCTGCGCGCGACGCGCCGCCACGTGGGCATGGTCTTTCAGCATTTCAATCTCTTCCCGCACATGAGCGTGCTGCGCAACGTGACCGAGGCGCCGGTGCATGTGCTGGGTCTCTCCCTCGAAGAAGCGCGAGATCGCGCGATGGACCTGCTCGATCAGGTGGGGCTCCGGGAAAAGGCGGACGCCAGACCGGCCCAGCTCTCGGGTGGGCAGAAACAGCGCGTGGCCATCGCCCGTGCGCTTGCCATGCGGCCCGATATCCTGCTTTTTGACGAGATCACCTCAGCGCTCGATCCCGAACTGGTGGGTGAGGTGCTCGGCGTGCTGCGCGAGCTGGGGCGCAAGACCGACATCACCATGCTGACCGCCACGCACGAGATGGACTTCGCAAAGGACTTCGCCGACCGGGTGCTATTCCTGGAAGGCGGTCGGATTCTCGAAGACGCCCCGCCGGCAAAGATCTTCACCGAGCCCGACAACGAACGCACCCGCGAGTTCCTGCAGCGGGTTCTGGGGGCCTGAATCGACCCGAGTCCCACCGCGGACAACGCCCTGAATGCATCGTTTAAGGGCTCTTCAGGGCTGAATCGCACAAATATCGCGTCCCCATGGTGTTTTCAGGGCAAATGGGTTAAGGTCCGCCCATCATAGCTCGGCCGGAGTCCTTCCGGCAGGCGGCGCACAACAGGATTCAGCCAAGAATCGCGCCCGCAAAATCATCTTAACCAATTACTGTTGTATCGGTTGGAACGGAGCATCCCGACGTGTGCGTACACACGTTTGCACGTCCCGGTGCTGATACAGGATATTATGTCTACTACAGAGACCTCGACCGAGTTCGCACAGTTCGAACTCGGCCCCGCGCTTCAGCGCGGAATCGCTGAGGCCGGCTTTACTTCGCCGCGCCCGATTCAATCACAAGCCATCCCCGACGCCCTTGCAGGGCGCGACGTGCTGGGCCTTGCCCAGACGGGCACCGGCAAGACGGCGGCCTTTGCGCTGCCGATTCTCGAGCGCCTGCTCTCGGGCCGCGGCAACGGCGACCCCCGGGCGCTGATTCTGGCGCCCACGCGCGAGCTGGCCAACCAGATCGACGTGGAGATCCGCACCCTGGCGCGTTTTACGCGCGTCAAGACGGTCACCATCTACGGCGGCATGTCCATTCAGAAGCAGGTCAACCAGCTCCGTCGCGGCACCGACATCGTCATTGCCTGTCCGGGCCGTTTGCTCGACCTGCTCAATCGCGGGGCGCTGCATCTCAAGGCGGTCGAGACCCTCGTCCTGGACGAGGCCGACCACATGTTCGACATGGGCTTTCTGCCCGACATCAAGCGGATCCTGAAGGCGCTGCCCGCCGAGCGCCAGAACCTGCTCTTCTCGGCCACGATGCCCAAGGAAATTCGCGGCCTGGCCGACAACCTGCTTACCGACCCGCTGGTCGTCGAACTGGCCAACACCATGCCGGCCGAGACGATCGAGCACGCGCTCTATCCCGTCGCGGAAAAGCGCAAGCTCGACCTGCTCAAGTATCTCATCGATCAGGCCGACTTCAATTCGGCGATCGTGTTCACCCGCACCAAGCACCGCGCCAAACGCCTGGCCGAGCAGCTCGACAAGGCCGGCCACCGCGCCGTCGCCCTGCAGGGCAACATGTCCCAGGCCCAGCGTGACCGTGCGATGGAGGGCTTCCGTCGCGGACGCTCCGACATCCTGGTTGCGACCGACATCGCCGCGCGCGGTATCGATGTGGCGAACATCTCCCACGTGGTGAACTTCGACGTGCCCAA
>JAGRBM010000155.1 GCA_020434085.1 Chrysiogenia bacterium
GCAAGAAGCAGGGCTACACCCACGACTACGGCCACGCCGACCTGGTACTCGGGCGATTTGTGAAGACCGAAGTGGTGCCCATCGTGCTGGACTGGCTCGAAGAGAGAACCAGAGCTTGAAACCACGGATGGCCACAGATGAACACGGATGGAAAGTCAGAGTGCTGTGAAATCTGTGTTTATCTGTGGCCATCTGTGGTTCCATCTTCTTAGACTCCGTCCCCATGACTGACGAACAACCCAAACCCTCCGTGATGAGCCGATCCTCCTTCCTGATTCTGGGCTTCCTGATCGGGGTGGCGGCCGGGATGTGGATGACAATGCGGCCGGCGCCAAAGGTGGCGGACGACGCCGCCTCGCTGCGCGGGGAGCGTCTGGTATTTCCTGAAGCCGGCGTGGAGGTGGAGCTGCCTCAGGGGTGGAAGGCCTTCAAGGCGGGCGGCTACGCGCTGGCGACGCCCGATTCCGAGAGTGCAGACGAGCGCGTGCTGGCCATCACGCATCGCGCAGCCACCAGCGCAGGGATGGGCAAGATCATGTCGCCGCTCATTCGCGAGGGAGAGGGCGGATTCTACGTGCCCGATTCCCAGCTCCATCCGTGCTTCGACGCCGCGTGGGTGCAGCGCGGGGCAGGGGAGTTGCTCAACAAATATGTCGTCTTTCGCGATGCCGGGAAGCTGGAACTGCGCATCGAAGCCGCCGGTGGCAAGGAGCGTCTGGACGCGCTGCTGGGGGCCGTGACCTGCACCGAACCGGCAGTGATCGCCGAAAAAGAAGCAGCGGCCGCGCGGCCCGAGCCGAGTCTGGAGATTCGCTGCCGCGTGCTCGAACCGCAGGTAACCGATCCCGAGAACGACCCGCGTTGCGAGCAGCTCTCGCGCTACTTCGGCGACATCCAGGTGGCCCACGAGCGCCTGATACATCAGGACCGGGGCGCCTGGGGGGAGATGCGCTTCGAGCTGACCAGCGACCCCTCCCTGATGACAAGCATCGCCACGCTCACGCGCTCGGAGTTTAAACAGCACCCGGATTTTGAGCGGGACGTGAGCGTCCGTCTCGCCAAAATCCCCTATCTTCCTGCCGAGTTCGGCCCCAGCAAGGTCGAGCTGCGGATCCGGGTGAACCTGCCGCCCCAGAAATAGGGCAGTTGCCCCTGAACCATCAGAACACACCGTCCTTCGGCCATTTTTGCCTTGACGTCCGACCGATCGGTCGGTAGCTTATGGCCCATCCCGAGCGTGGGACCGGTGCGCGTATTTGCCGGGCCCGAGCGAGCGTTTGGGAGCGGAGCGAAGATAGATGAACGAAATGGCTGCCAAGCCCGTGATTCGGCATCCCTCCCAGGATCGCATTCTGGATGAGGCCGAGGTGCTGTTCGCCAACCGCGGCTACGCGGGCATGGGGCTTTCGGAACTGGCCGAGAAGGCCGGGCTCTCGAAGTCGAGCCTCTTTCACCACTTCCCTTCCAAGATTGAAATTTACGCCGCCGTGCTTGAGCGCGTCTTTGAGCGTCTGTGGGACCTCATCCAGAACAGCGCGGATGAGGGCGGCACGCAGATGGAGAAAATCGAGGGCATCTCCGATGTCATGAACGATTTTCTTGCCGGCAGCCCGCATACCGCGCGGCTGCTGCTGCGCTCGCTCATCGAGCGCGACTTTGAGGACTCGGGCATCACGCGCGAGGAACTCGCCAAGCGCCACGGGGCCTACGTTTTCCAGATACTGCAGTTCGCGGCCAAAACCCTGGAAGAGGGCATCGAGAACGGGGAGTTCCGCAAGCAGTCGGTCGGGCACTTTGTGCAGACCCTCATCGGTGCGCTGCTCTTCCACTTTGCCTCGGGTGAGAACGGGGTGGTGGGATTTCGCGGCAGTATTTTCGAGCCCGAGCGTGTTGAGCGTCGCAAGGAAGAGCTGAAGGCCTTTCTTCGGGGCGCCGTGCTCGCAAAGTAGGAAAGAATGCCCGGCAGCGCTGGAGCGAGCGCGCCGGAGCGATTCAAAGACAGAGAACAAGACTTCGCAGGAGCGAAAAGGAGTCCCAGGCTATGGAGCACTTTCAGAAAGAACATCGCGTCAAATACGGCAACTTTGAAGCCATCGAGTGGAGCGACCTCACCGAGGTCAAGAAGATGCGTGAGGCGCTCACCTTCGATGCCCCGCTCGAGGTGAACTGGGCCTGGGATTACGTGGGCCAGGTCGAAGAGCTGCGCCGCCTCTACGAGATCGCCAAACGCCGCCAGTGGAACGCCGAGGAAGATCTGGACTGGAGCGAGCAGATCGACCGCAAGAAGCAGTGGGGTCAGGCCAAGGAATACTCCCCGATCGCCCAGTGCGTGGAAATGCTCGGTGGCGCAGAGGACGACGTGCGCAGCGCCACGTGGGACAATTTCGGCTACGTGTGCTCGCAGCTTCTCCACGGGGAGCAGGCC
>JAGRBM010000156.1 GCA_020434085.1 Chrysiogenia bacterium
AGGGGTCGCTCTGGATCTGCGCCTGCGCCAGGTCGTTCTGGGCGCTCTTGATGAGCGCATTGGCCTGTTTGTGCATGATGATGGGGCTCAGACCCACCACCTCGGCCGCCTTGGCGTAGGTCTCGGCCGCGCCGAGGAAGCGCCCGCGGTTTCGCAGCAGGTCGCCCACACGAAGGAGCTCCCTGCCCCGCTCGGAATCGATCTCGTCGATCTCTTCCTTCTCGGCCTCTTCCTCGGACTCAACAAAGCGCACTTCCTCAATGTGGGTGCGGGCGATGCGGCGCATGGGCCGCTTCTTGAGGTAGTCGATCCAGCCCTTGTAGAAGGTATCGAAGTCGTAACCGAGCGCTTTCTCGAAGGCCGGTTCGTATTCAAGGCCTTCCGTGATGGCGTCGAGCACTTTCTGGAGCACCACGAAGCGCCCGTCACCGAGCTTCTTGTGGATGTATTCGATGATCGTGTTCACCTGCGCGAAGGCCTGGGCGCCCTCTTCGGCCGAATCGAGATAAACGAACGAGGGGTGCATGCGCTTGAGCGGAATAATCTTGTCTTCCTTGAGCGCGTTGAGCAGCAGCGTGTCCTGAGAGGGACTCATCTCCCCGAGGGAATCCGAGCGCCAGGCGTTTTCGAAATACTTGGCCAGCCCCTCATGGAGCCAGACAGGCGTGTGATTCTTCGTGCGGCGGTAGACAAAGTAGTGAACGAGTTCGTGGGCGAGCGTGTCGCGCCACTCATAGCCGCGCGGCAGCGCCTTGGGGCTCGTGATAATGAGCTTGTTGTACTTGCACAGGCCGATGGTGCCGGTCGTCTCGACGGCATCGCGCGGAATGTCACTCAGGCGGATAAATGCCTCGCCGGTGGGCGCAATCTCCGTGCGGATCTTCTCGGGGAAATCGATGCCGAGCGCGTGGGAGAGCTTTGCATACTGGGCTTCGAGCGTCTCGAGTGCGCCATCCACCAGAATCTCGTCGCGCCCGCGGTAGAACAGAATGAAGTGATCGCTCTCCGCGGTTTTGAACTCCTGTGCGATCTCCAGCGTGCGGTCGACAAAGCCGGCCATCTTCTTGATGACATCGATCTCCGGATCCTGGCGGAGCATGTCGGCCAGCACGGTGCGCGCGCGCTCGTAGTTGCCTTCGAGAAACGCGATGCGTGCTTCGAGATAGACCGCCAGCACCGGGTCCAGATCGGCGGAACTGGGCGAGTCGAGCACCGCCTTGACCTGCGGCAGGTCCCAGCGCTCGAGCGCATCGAGCACGGAGTCGGGCGTGGGGATATTGGTCTCGCCGGAGAATTCTTCGTAGGGCTGCACGCCGGCGCTAGCGCCGGGCACGCGCGCCAGCAGGATGAGCAGCGCGTACGCAGCAGGAATCCAGAATCGCTTGAAAAGGCTCTTAGTCACGCGGGCGGACATTCTCCCGCAGGAAGGCGGCGACGTCCTGGGTGCTCGCGCCAGGGGTGAAGAGCGCGGCGACTCCCTTTTCGAGAAGCCCGGGGACGTCGGCCTCTGGAATAATACCGCCGCCGAAGAGAAGAACCTCGTTCATGCCCTGCTCATCGAGCAGGCGGCGAATCTCTGGAAACACGAAGTTGTGGGCGCCCGAGAGAACAGAGAGCCCCACTGCGTCAACATCTTCCTGCAGCGCCGCGCTGGCAATCATCTCGGGGGTCTGGTGCAGGCCGGTGTAGACGACTTCAAAACCGGCGTCGCGCAGCGAGCGGGCGATGATCTTCGCACCGCGGTCATGGCCGTCGAGGCCGGGCTTGCCGATAAGGACACGGATCTTGCGATCTGCCATGGAGGGTCTTCCAGAAAATTCAGTAGTGACGCGGCCGCCAGCGGCACGCGCCCCGGCCCGCGCTCAGCGCAGGGTCTGGGGATCGGTCGAGGACTCGTCGTATCCGATGACGTAGTCGATGCGGGCGATCTGATCGGCCGAGGTCTCGCTGATGACGAAGAACGTGCCTTCGTCGCCGGCATTGAGGGTGCCGAGCGATTCATCGCCTTCAACGAGCTCGGTGAGCGTCTCCACCACCTGGCCATCTTCGTTGTAGAGGATGAAGGTCACCTGCACATACGCGGCGGCCTGGGCCGAGTCGTTGACCACGGCGCCATCGAGCGCGAGCTCACCGTTGGGGCCGCTGCCCTCGAGGATGGGACCGGCGAAATACACCGGTGCCGCTTCGCCCGAGCAGGCAGCCACCACGATCATGGCGCCCAGCGTGAGGATCCAGTTCTTGAATGTAGCGTTCGTCTTCACAGCTTCTTCACTTGCCTCCGCGGTCGTCGAAAAGCCGAACGACCTTGGAGCCGTCATCTGCCTCACCAGAATCGGTCTCGAATTCATCAAACTCCCGCGGCCCTGCGCCCTCGTGATCCTGGATGATGCCATCGAGGATCTGGCGCTGGAGCTTGAGCGCGCCCAAGGCGTGCTCGCGCAGGTAACCGCGCTCGAAAATGATCTCGCGGCGGCGTTTGAGCATCAGCAAGTAGCCCAGAATGAGCTGAGCGGCAAACAGGAAGCCCACGGTCAGATACAGGGCTGCGTTGCGCTCGAGAAGCGCCCGGTAGATGCGCGCCCGGTGGGCCGGAATCCGCACGATTCCGTAATAGTCATCGGCCGTTTCCGTGGCTGAAGACGCTTTCTCGGTCAGGGCAAAGGGCACGGTCACGGTAATTGTGCTGCCGTCGTCGCGAATGGTGTAGGGCTCGGAAAAATCCACGGAATCGAGGATTTCCGGGCGAATTCGGCCCAGTTTGAGGTCCTGCAGGCGGTAGACCTCGAAGGATTCGGCCCGACCGGCCCCTTCGTCGAAGAGCTTGCCACGCCCCAGGCGCTCGGCCAGGAAGGCGTTCAGCTCACGCAGGCTGAATTCCCCGCTCTGGTCCTGGCGGGCGGCAAAGAACTCGCCGGCGTGCTTGCCAAGAGCCTGGGCAATGGCACGGTTGCGGCGCACGGTGACCTGGGTCTCCTCGCTCACCTGGTTGCGCACGCCCACGATGATCGCCAGGACGAACATCGCCTGGAGAGCCGCAAACGCGATTTTTACCTGTTTGGTCACTGGATTCTGATTCCCGGTGGGACCCTGGGCTCCCGCTCAGGCCACCTTCGTCGTATCGATATATTCGCGCAGCATTCGCTGGATGCGCTTTTCGGGCGAGTAGCGGAGCAACATATAGACGGTATCGTTGAAGTGCCGCAGCGTCTGGCGGTCCAGGCCGCGGATCAAATTGATGAGCGCAATCTCGTGTTTTTCGAGCGCCGAGCGGGTCTGCGCCTCGGTCACCTCGGCCAGCCCCTCTTCGGTATCGATGCCCTCGCGACGCGCGAAACGCAGCAGGCGCTCCTTGCGGGCCAGGTCCCAGAGCTCGTCAGAGGAAACCCCAAGGATTTCAGCAAGTTGACGGGCTCTCTCTTCAGTCGGAGCATCGATTTTACCGGTCTCGAGCTGGTGAATGTAAGTGTTGGACACCCCCAGCGTCTGCGCCAGTTCTTCCTGGGTGAGCCGCGCTTCTTTGCGTAGCTGCCGCAGGTAGGTGCTGAATTTCTGCATCTCTCGCTCCTCTGGCGCATTGTCGGAAAGCCCGCAAACAGGCCTGCCGGACCGGCGCCCGATACACACATGCTCGCGCCGCGCACGGGCGCGCTCCGCATCGGGATTCCTCAGCCCCGCAACTGTACTGCCCGGGCGGCCCCGGGGTCAAGCTTCCGGGCGATAACCGCCTAAATTGATTAAAGTTTCTCCATCTTTGAGGGGCCGGAAATCCTTGACTAATCAAGTGCATTACTTTACAAGTTTTGAAATTAAGTAAGTTACTTAATTCGAGGAATTTACGGCGACGGAGCAGCCCCTTTGGAACAGCTGCAACTGGTTCTCAAGCGCTATCACTGGGTCATCACCCTGGTGATGTTGACCCTCATCGCACAGATGGTGGGCCGCGGCATTGGTTTGCTCATCGAGGGCCTCCTGCCCGCGGCCGCCGTTCGCTATGAGAGCCTCCCGCCCCAGGCGCTCACCCGCGAGAACAAGAACCAGGTCCGCTCGCTCAACTACTACAACATCATCACCGACCGGAATCTCTTCAACTCCAATCCGCCCGATACCTCGGCCCCGACCACGACGGCACCGACGACCGAAGTTGCCATCGGCAAGCTCAAGGACAAGGCCAAGGTGCGCGGCACCATTGTCGGTGAAGGCAGCGCGATGGCCATGATCGAAGTGCTCGAAAAGAAGGAAGTGGGCGTTTACCTGCCCGGCGACCTGATCATCGATGGCGCAGAGATCACGGCCATTCAGGAAGACGGTGTGGTCTACACCCAGGGCGGCGAGCAGGGATTCCTCCCGCTCGATGAATCCGATACAGGGACCGGCCCCAGGGCCGGAGGTCCCCCGCTCGACCGCGGGCGCGGGAACGATCACGACGCAGCCTCCGCTGATGATGGTGAAGTGGGAGTCGAGCAGGTCTCCGACACAGAGTTCATCATCGATGAGGCCGAGTTGCAGAACCAGCTCGCCAACATCAACCAGCTCATCCTGCAGGCCCGCGTCGTGCCCAACTTCTCGGGCGGCAAGATCGACGGCTTCAAGATCTTTGCGATCAAGCCCAACTCCATCTTCCGGAAACTGGGCCTCCGAAACGGCGACGTGCTCGTTTCGGTCAACGGCGTTCTGCTCGACAATCCGCAGAAGGGTCTGCAGGTCTTCCAGGATCTTCAGGGCCAGCGTCAGTTCAACATCGACCTCCGGCGCCGCGCCGAGAACATGAGCTATAACTACGAGGTCCGCTAGCGCGCACCACCAGGCAAGTGATGATTAAGAAACACCGACTACTACCCGTTCTGGCAACCCTCCTGATCGCGCTGATGCCGCTGGCATCCGACATGGGCGCGCCTTCCCCCGCCCGCGCGCAGGAGAAGACCGAGAAGGGCTTTGACATCAACTTCACGAATCTCGCCCTGGAGGACGTGATCAAGACCTACGCCAAGTGGATGGGCAAAAACTTCCTGCTCACCGACAAACTCAAGGGCGCTTCAATCACCGTCTACAGCGAGCGCAAGGTGAGCAAGGACGAAGCCTGGCGGGTGTTTGAATCGATCCTTCGCGCCAACGGTTACACCATCGTTCCCGGCCGTGAGGTCAACCGTATCGTGCCGGTGGCCGACGCCATGTCGGATCTCATCCCGACCTACTCGACCGAGGATCTGGTTTACGGCTCCCGCAACTTCTCGTACGTCACGCGCCTCTTTCCGCTCAAGTATGTCTCGGCCTCGGAGATGAAGGGCGTTGTGACAAAGTTCCTCTCCAAGGGCGCCGATGTGATGGAGTATGCGCCCACCAACCTGCTGATCATCACCGAGTCCAGTGCGCACATCAATCGTGTCATCAAGATCCTCAAGGAACTCGACGTCCCCTCCACCGAGGACGTCATGGAGATCGTTGAGATCAAGTATTCCGAAGTTACCGAGCTGGCCACCATGCTCGAGACGGTCATCGGCGCTACCGGCGGCGCGGCTACCAGCGGCGCTGCAGCGACCCGCGGGCGCACCGCCCGGCGGCGCCAGCCAGCCGCGGCTGCAGCCGAGGCTGCTGCTAGCGGGGGGAGCGGCAAGGACGTCCGCATCCTTCCCTTCGAGCGTACCAACTCGCTCATTCTCGTGGGTTCCAAGCGCGACATCGATTCGGTCAAAAGCCTGATCGAACTGCTCGATGTTCCCATTGAGGAAGGCAACAGTGTCGAAGAGAACATCTACGTCCACTACCTGGACTACGCCGATGCCACCGAGCTCTCGGGCACGCTCAACTCGCTGATCACCGGCTCGCAGGCGCAGAATCAGCAACAGGACTCGCGCCGCACCCTGCAGGGAAGCTCGCTCTCGCAACGCTCGGCCACGCGCCAGGAGGAGACCGCCGCAGCGCTCACCAACCAGGCACTTCGCCAGGGCGGTGCCAATGTGCAGACCCTCGCCAACGCCCGCTTCGAATCCGAAGTCCGCATCGTCGCCGATGAATCGACCAACTCCCTGCTCATCACGGCCAGCCGCCGCGATTACCAGACGCTGGCCAAGGTCATCGAGAAACTCGACCTGCCGCGCCGCCAGGTGTTTGTCGAAGCCGCCATTCTCGAAGTGCAGATCAACGATTCCTCGCAGCTGGGCTTTTCCTACTTCGGCGCCGGCACCGCGGGCGATGCGACCATCATCGGTCAGCAGTCGGTGGGCGGACCGCCCTCCCCGGTTGCCTTCGGCGCCGCCGACGCGAACACCATTGCGGGGCTTGGCGGCCTGACCACCGGCATCATCGGCCCCACCGAGAACGTCGACCTCGATGGGGATGGCACCACCGACCTGAGTGTGCCCACCTACGGCGCCATTCTCTCGGCAGCCGCGTCGGATCGCTCGGTCAACGTGCTCTCGACGCCCAACGTGCTCACCTCCGATAACGAACAGGCGCAGATCATCATCGCCAACAACGTCCCCATCCCCACCGGCCAGACCGTGGGCACCTCAGGCGTGACGACCTCGACCATCTCGCGCGAGGACATCGGCATCACGCTTCGCATCACCCCCCAGATCAACGAGGGCGATACCCTGCGCCTTGAGATCTTCGTGGAGATTTCCAACGTCGCGCAGGGCAGCTTCGGCATCGACGTCAATTCGAGCGGCATTGTGACCACTGTGCGCTCGGCCGAGAGCGTCGTGTCGGTCAAGGACCGCCAGCCCGTCATCATCGGCGGCCTCATTCAGGACAACGACAACCTGAGCGAAACGAAGGTCCCCATCCTCGGCGACATCCCGTTGCTTGGCGCGCTCTTCCGCAACCGCAACACGGTGCGCGACAAGCAGAACCTCGTCATCATGATCACCCCGCACATCGTGCGCGATCATCTCGATGTTTCCGAGGTTGTCGCCCTCGAAGTCGAGCGCCACAAGCCGGTCATCGAGAGCGAGGTGCTCAACACCTGGCTGCGCAACAAGAACCTGCAGTCGGCGCAGGAAGCGTTCCGCCGCCCGCCCGATGCGGCGCGCCTGCCCAAGGAACTCTCCCCCGACGAGATCCTGATCACGCCCGAGGGCACCTTCGACGCGGACGTCTACAACTCCATGCCGCGCGAAGAATCGGGTGAAGAGCTCGAGAAGAACTCCAAGGGCGAGGTCATCGCCCCGGTCGGCGGTCTTCGCCGTCGCGCCGGGGAAGCCGGCGCTGATGCCGGCGGTTTCGATGACGGCGACGCTGGCGACGAGCCGGCCGAGACAGCCGCGCCCGGCGAATCGGCGGCCGAGCAGGCTGCCCCCGCCGCGGTGGAGGACCGCCCGGACCCCGAAGAGATTCGCAGGCGAATCATGGAAGAGCGCGAGCGGCGCCGCCGTGAGCGTGAGGAGCAGAGCGGGAACTAGCCCATGGCGAGTCTTGCCGAACAACTGACCGAAGGCCTTGCCCGCACCCTCGAGCGCCCGCTCGAGAAGGTGGGCGATGCGATTTCCTTCGACCCCGACTGGCAGGTCGATCAGCTTCCCGAGAGCGAGGAACGCGATCGCTGGCACCATGTCGGGCGCATCCGCATCGATAAGAAGAAGGTCGACGAAGCCGCGCTCTACAAAGTGCTGGCCGAGCTGTGGGATCTGCCCCTTCAGGAAGACATCAAGATCGAGGACGTGGATCTCGACATCGTGCGGCGCTTCCCCATCAATCTGGCGCGCCAGTATGAGCTCCTGCCCATGCGGCGCGACAACGGCTCGCTGCGCGTGGCGGTGGCGCATCCTTCCCTGCTGGGGCCTCTCGAAGACGTGCAGCACTACTTCGGCGCGCCGCTCGAGATCATTCTCGTTCCGCCCACCCATGTCACCGACGCCATCAACCGCGTCTACGACCGCGCGACCGGAACTGCCGATGCCGCACTCGACGACCTGGGACAGCAGGAATCGGGACCGGCAGGGCTCGACGAACTTGCCAACGAACTCAACGAACCGGCCGACCTCCTCGACGCCGGCGACGAAGAGGCGCCCATCATTCGACTGGTGAACACCCTGCTCTACCAGTCGGTCAAGGAACGCGCCTCCGACATTCACATCGAGCCCTACGAGAAAGATGTCTCCGTGCGCTACCGCGTCGACGGCGTGCTGCACGAGATCATTCGCGCACCCAAGCGTTTCCAGGCCTCCATTTCGAGCCGCATCAAGGTCATGGCCGGCCTCAACATCGCCGAGAAGCGCCTGCCCCAGGACGGCCGCATCAAGATCAAAATCGCCGGCCGCGACGTGGACATCCGCGTTTCAACCGTGCCAACCACCTTTGGCGAGCGCATCGTCATGCGTCTGCTCGACAAGTCCAACGTGCTCATGGGCCTCGAGCAGCTCGGACTCAACCCCATTCAGCAGACCAACATCGAGGGGATCATTACCAAGTCCCACGGCATCTTCCTGGTGACCGGCCCCACCGGTAGCGGCAAGTCGACAACGCTCTATGCCTGCCTGCAGCGCATCAACTCACCAGACAAGATGATTATCACCGTCGAAGACCCGGTCGAATACCAGGTCTCGGGCGTGGGGCAGATCCAGGTCAATCCCAAGATCGACCTCACCTTTGCCAGCGGTCTTCGCTCCATCTTGCGTCAGGACCCCGACGTCATCATGATCGGCGAAATTCGCGACCGGGAAACCGCCGAGATCGCCATCCAGGCGTCGCTGACCGGTCACCTGGTGTTCTCGACGCTGCATACCAACGACGCCGCCGGCGCGGTCACGCGCCTCATCGACATGGGGATCGAGCCCTTCCTTGTCGCATCGTCCCTGCTCGCGGTGCAGGCCCAGCGCCTGGTGCGCGTGCTCTGCAAGAACTGCAAGACCCCCTACATGCCCTCCGAAACCGAACTCGGGGAGCTGGGACTCAAGCCGTCCGACGTCACCCCCGAGGACACCTTCTTCCGCGCTACCGGGTGCGAGCGTTGCCAGCAGACCGGCTACGCCGGCCGAATCGGCATCTATGAGCTCCTCATGGTCGATGACATCATTCGCGAGCACATCATGCAGAACTCCGATGCGACGCGCATCAAGAAGGACGGCGTCAAGGGCGGAATGCTCACCCTGCGCGACGACGGCGTGCGCAAGATCCGCATGGGCGTTACGAGCGCCGCCGAAGTCCTGCGCATCACGCAAGAGGATATCAACTAGGCCATGCCGGTCTTCGAATACGCAGGTTACGACGCCGGCGGCCGCGCCAAGAAAGGCATGGTCGAGGCCGATACCATGCGCGCGGCCAAGCAGCGGCTGCGCGGTCAGGGCGTGTTCGTCAAGAACATCAAGGAAAGCCAGGCCAAATCCGAAGAGAAGATCACCCGCGTTCCGGTGCAGGAATTCTTCCAGCGCGTCGCCAAAGAAGAGGTCGTCCTCATGACCCGCCAGCTCGCCACGCTGGTCTCGGCGCACATTCCGCTGGTATCGGGCCTTGGCGCGCTGGCCGAGCAGACCGAGGGCGTCAAGCTCAAGACCATCATTGCCCAGCTCAAGGACGACGTGAACGAGGGCGCCTCGCTGGCCGCCGCCATGCGCCAGCACGCCAACGTGTTCCCTTCCCTCTATACGAACATGATCGCAGCGGGCGAGGCCTCCGGCGCGCTCGACGTGGTGCTGCTGCGCCTTGCCGACTTCATGGAAAATCAGGACGACCTGCGCCGCCGCGTGCGCGGGGCGCTCACCTACCCCATTGTCGTCATGGTGATCGCCCTTGGCGTGGTGTTCTTCCTGATGACCACCGTTGTGCCCAAGGTGCTGACCATCTTCGATGCGCAGCGCCGCACCCTGCCGCTTCCCACGCGCATCCTCCAGTTCATGAGCCACGCCATTGCGGGCTACTGGTGGCTGGTCATCGCACTGGTCGCCGGCGCGGTGTGGGGAATCCGTAAATACATGAGCACACCCGAAGGCCGCCGCCGCTGGGATGAGATCTCGCTGGAGCTCCCGATTTTCGGAAACGTCGCACGCAAGGTGGCCGTTGCACGCTTTGCCCGCACCCTCTCCACCCTGCTCTCGGCGGGCATCCCGCTCCTGCAGGCCATGGACATCACCAAGAACGTGGTGGACAACGTCGTCATCGAGAGCGCGCTCAACGAGGCGCGCGACAACATTTCCGAGGGCGCCTCGCTCTCCTCGCAGCTCAAACAGAGCGGCGTGTTCCCGCCCATGGTCACCCACATGATCAGCGTCGGTGAAAGCTCGGGAGAGCTCGAACAGATGCTGGTGCGCGTGGCCGATACTTACGAAAACGAAGTGCGCACCGTGCTCGACTCCATGACCTCACTGCTGCAGCCCATCATCATTGTGGTGCTGGCCGTGGTGGTTGGTTTCATCGCCGTCGCGGTGCTCATGCCCATTTTTCAGCTATCCCAAGGACTCAAACACTAAGCCCCAAGGAGGTTTGGCAATGAAACTCAAGAACCGCATTCACAACTCTGCCGCGCGCAACGCCTCGCGTGCGGGCTTCTCGCTTGTCGAAATCATGGTCGTGGTGGTCATCATCGGCCTGCTGGCAAGCATCGTGGGCGTGGCCGTGTTCAACCAGGTCGACGAAGGCCGCCAGAACACCGCCCGCGCGCAGATCCGCACCTTCCAGTCGGCCCTCGACATGTACCGCCTGGACTGCCACCGCTACCCGACGACCGACCAGGGCCTCAAGACGCTGGTTACCGAGCCCTCGGGCAAGGGATGCCGCCGCTACAAGAAAAGCGGCTACGTCGCCGGCGGCCAGATCCCGCTTGATCCGTGGGATCAGCCCTACGTCTACCAAAGCCCCGGCCCCAACGGTGAGCCCTACTGGATCGCCTCCTACGGCGCCGACGGTCAGTCGGGCGGCGAGGAATCCGACAAGGACATCACCAGTGCGGACGCATTCGGCGCCGAAGAGTAAGAGCCCATGGAAACGGCGCTCAGCCGTCCTGCCCTCTCGCGACACAAACTTGCCCGCCGCAGCAGGTCTGCGGCGGGCTTTACGCTCATCGAGGTGGGTGTGGCGCTGGCGCTGCTGGCTCTGACCGCATCGCTCGTAATCCCCGAGCTCGGGCAGATCACCGACGCCAACGTGCGCTCGCAGGGAAACGCCTTTATCGGGGCAATCGAATACGCCAACACCCAGGCCGTCACCCGGCGGCGCTACTACCGCCTCTACTTCGATCTCGACAAGAACACCTACTGGGTGGCCGCGCGCAATGAAAAGGGGCACTTCCGCCCGCTGAAGTTCGATCCACTGGGAAGCGAGCGCCCGCTGCTCGACGGCGTCGAGTTCAAGGACGTGTTCATCATCAACACGGTCTACAAGAAGGGCGTGACCTACGCCGAGCTTCTGCCCGATGGCACCATGGACCCGATGCTCATCCATCTCGACAGCTACAGCGGCGATGAATACACCGTCGAGATCGACGACTACGTTTCCAGCGCCGAGGTTTTTCCCGGTTACACCGATCCCAAGGACTACAGTTCCCTCACGGTGAAGTTTGCCGAATGAAGTGCCCCGCCCCCAAGCGACGCGCGCGCGAGCGCGGCTTTACCTTTATCGAGGTAACGGCCGCGCTGGCCATTCTGGCGCTGGCGCTGGTGGTGCTGCTCGACGGCGTGCGCCAGGGCACCATGGCCTTCATGCAGACGCGCGACCTGGCCACGGCCCAGACGCTCGCACGCAGGGTGATGACCGAAACCCTGCTCAACGACGAGCTGCCCCTGGACGATGAGATCGATCGCGGCGACTTCGGCAGCGACTATCCCAACTACGAATGGCAGGTCGAATACAAGGTCAACGAGAACATCGAGGACCTGCGCCAGCTTGCGCCGGATCTCACCAAGACCCTCTTCCTCCTCAAGGTCAAGGTTCTCTGGGATGACGATGGCCTGGAGCAGGAATACGAGCTTCGCTCCGTGCGACTCTACGATGTCGAAGAGGAGACTCAGCCATGAGGCCCCTCCGCCGCCAGATGCGCTCCCGGCCCCGCGGTATCACCCTCATCGAGGTGCTCTTTGCCATCGCGATCCTGGGGATGATCGCCGGCCTGGTCTATTCGAGCTTTGTCCCAACCCTCGAGATCACGCAGGAAGTGAACGCCCAGCGCGCCCTCTACCGGCGCGCGCGCGTCATTTTTCAGCGCATGGAAAGCGAGTTCCGCGGCGCCTTTCTCGGAATCTACCCCGCCTCGAACCGCCGCAACTGCGAACTCGACCTGCGCGACTGCCCGTTCTTCTTCGTGGGCGAGGACAACGGATCGCTCGATGAAGTCACGTTTACGAGCCTGGCCGGCAGGCCCGCCAGCCGCCGCCTGCAGGCCGACCAGATCTGGCTGCACTACTACGCCGACAAGGACGAGAGCGGGCAGATGATTCTCTACCGCGAGGAACGCCCCATCCACAACGGCGACTTCGACGACACGGTTCCCATCAAGACGCCGCTGTTTCACAACGTCGATCGCTTCAATCTGCGCTACATCGAACGCGGAACGACCAACGATTACGTCGATGAGTGGGACTCGACCCGCGGCCTCGATGAGACGGAGACCAACCACCTGCCCCGCGCGGTGGAAATCTCGATCCGCTACACCGACGAACTCGAACACGAGGGAGAGTTCATTACCATCGTGGAGATCCCCGCCAGCGAGCCACTCGAGGAAGAGGAGACCACCCAGCAATGATGCGCAGTCTGCACAAGCGCTCGCGCCGCCCGCGCGGCGTCGCCCTGCTGCTGGCGATCCTGATCGTCGCGCTGCTCAGCGTGGCGCTCTCGGACTTCCTCTACCGCTCCCGCGTGGACCTCGATGCCGCGCGCAACTTTGAGGATCTCCAGCAGGCCCGCTACGCCGCACGTGCAGGCGTGGAGGCCGGCTCCCTGTTCCTGACCGCTGTCAAAGCCAACGAGTGGGCAGACGCGCTCATCACGCTTGGTGTGCCCAACTTCGGCGCGGGCGGATTCATTGCGGGCGCCGATGAGTTCAAGAAGAACCAGCCTCAGCAGGAACTCCAGGGCGAGGTATTCAATGACGACACTCCCAGCCTCACGGGCGTCGATTTTGCCGAGGCCTACTACGACATCCCCCACAACGACCCCGACGGATTCAACAACGGCTACCTGCAGTTCATCTCAAGCCTGACGGGCTTCAATTTCTTTACCGATGGCGAAGACGACGACAGCTTCGGCGACAACATCGACGTGGAAATTCGCTTCATCGACGAGTCGAGCCGCCTCAATCTCAACGCGCTCTACTACTGCTCCCCCAGCAGCGGGTGCGGCGACTCCAACCAGTTCAACGTGAACCTCTACTACCAGATTCGCCAGCTCTTCATCGACCAGATCATTCGCGCGCGCGAGGAGAGTGAATCGAAGTTCGGCGCCCGTGAGAAAGAGCGCGAAGAGGCCGATACCGACGAGCGCGACCGGGACGGTTCACGCTTCGAGGACGAGGTGGAAGTCGGTGACATCGACCAGATCATGTGCTCCATTCTCGACTGGCTCGACCCCGATGATACGCAGGCCAGCAACGACGGATGCAGCGAGGGCGCCGAACGCGATGACTACCTGCGCCTTGATGAGCCCTACGAGCCGCGCAACGGCCCCATGGAGAGCGTGGGCGAGCTGCGCCTGGTCAACGGCGTCACCGCCGACATTTACCGCGCGGTGGCCCCGTTTCTCACCGTCTACCCCCAGGTCCCGAGCGGCGATTGCCGCGCACGGCTCGAAACCCTGCGTTCGAGCGTCAACAGCGAAGAGCAGTTCAAGTGCTTCGACGACAAGGTCAACCTGATGGCCGCCTCCGATCAGGTGATCAAGGCCTGGGCCGTCGGCGGCTTCAACAAAGAGAACTACGTCGAGCCCGATCTGCGCACGCGCGACATCAAGGAATTCAAGGAAGAGGTGCTGACCCTGCTCAACTGCGCGCGTCTGCCCCAGGACGTCGCCGAAGGATCGGGTTGCCCCGCCCCCGCGCCGGGCGTTGCGGCGGCACCCGATTGCTGGGCCACCAGCGCCGACATCAAGCGCGTGCTCGAAACCAATGGCATCTATGCGTTCCAGGAAGTGGGCGATACCCCCAACGTCGGCGCCGCCACCACGAACCTGAGCTGCAGCGGCGGCAACAATCAGAACAACCAGGCTGGCAATTTCGGGGACGCCAACGCACAGCAGAATGCCATCAATTTCCGCAAGCTGGTGGGTGACTACGTCACCATCGAGGCCATCGGGAAGGTGGGCCTGCTCGACGAGGGCGTGGTCATGGACGACGGCGCCCCTGCAACGGACGGTGAGGATGAAGAAGACGAAGGTGGCGGCCTGCGCACTCCGATCGAGTCGCGCATCACGGCCACCTACTACGTCGACGGTTCCAACCAGAGCGCCCCGAAGCTCAAGCTGCTGCGCTGGCAGGAATACTGAGCGCTTCGCGCCTCTCCACCCAGCCTGTCATTCTGAGGGGCGCAACGCGGCCCGAAGAATCGCGTGGAGCCGTCTCGGACGCGATTCTTCGCTGCGCTCAGAATGACACGACTTGGCCTACTTCTTCTTGAGTCGGTGCTTGAAGAGCTTGTAGCGGATGGCATCGACGATGGCCTGGTACGAGGCCTCGAGGATGTTGTGGGAGACGCCCACGGTGCCCCAGCGGTCTTCGCCGTCGGTGCTTTCGATGAGCACGCGAACCTTCGATTCGGTGCCATGCTCGCCCGCCAGGACGCGCACCTTGTAATCGACCAGTTCGACCTCGGAGAGCTCGGGGAAGAATTTCTCGAGCGCCTTGCGAAGCGCGGCATCGAGCGCGTTGACCGGGCCGTTGCCCAGCGCGGCGGTATGCTCGATGTGGCCGTCCACTTCCACCTGCACGGTTGCCTCGGCGACGGGATCTTCGTCCTCGTGACGCTTTTCATCGATCACGCGGAAACCAACCAGCCGGAAGTTCTTGAGCCGTTTCTTGTGCTTGATCTCCTGCATGAGCAGTTCGAATGAAGCCTCGGCCCCCTCGAATTCAAAGCCTCCGTGCTCGAGGGCCTTGAGCTGCTCGACGACGTCCTTGAGAGCCGGATCGCTGGGATCGACATCGAGGCCCCATTCCTTGGCCTTGTAGAGCACGTTGGACTTGCCCGAGAGATCCGAGACGAGCACGCGCTGGCGGTTGCCCACCAGCGTGGGATCGATGTGCTCATAGGTCTGGGAGTTCTTCACCACAGCCGAGACATGCACCCCGCCCTTGTGAGCAAAGGCGCTCTCGCCCACGTAGGGCTGGCGCTTGTCGGGGCTGGAATTGAGCAGTTCGTAGATGAGCCGCGAAGTCTTCTTGAGGTTCTTGAGCTGCGCCTTGCTCACGCAGGGATAGCCCAGCTTGAGCTGCAGGCTCGGGATGATGGAGATCAGGTTGGCGTTGCCGCAACGCTCGCCAAAACCATTGATGGTCCCCTGCACCTGACGGGCGCCGGCCTCGACCGCCGCGACCGAGTTGGCCGCCGCCATCTCGCAGTCGTTGTGGGCGTGAATGCCCACCTGCACATCGGGAAAGCGTGAGACCACCGCAGCGACGTTCTCGCGCAGAACGCTGGTCATGGTCCCGCCGTTGGTATCACAGAGCACCAGCGCGTCGGCCCCGGCGCTTGCCGCACTCTCCAGCGTGGAGAGCGCATACTCGGGGTTGTCCGCGTAACCGTCGAAGAAGTGTTCGGCGTCGTAGAAGACCTCGTCGAAGTGCTTTTTGAGATACTTCACCGTGTCGTGGATGAGGTCGAGATTTTCTTCCAGCGAGATTCCCAGCGCCTTCTGCACGTGCAGCGTCCAGCTCTTGCCGAAGATGCAGGCCACCGGCGTGCCGCAGCTCAGCAGCGCGCGGACGCTCGGGTCCTTGCCGGCGCTGGTACCCGCGCGGCGGGTCGACCCAAACGCGGTCGGGCGCGCGTTTCTGAGTTTTTCCTTCTGAATCCGCTCGAAGAAAGCGGCATCGCGCGGGTTGGAACCGGGCCACCCGCCCTCGATGTAGCTCACCCCCAGATCGTCGAGGGCACAGGCAATGCGTACCTTGTCCTCGACCGAGAAGCTCACGTCCTCGCTCTGGGTGCCGTCACGCAGGGTGACGTCGTAGATGGTGACTTTCTTGCTACTCACAGCGGTTCTCAGGAGGCTACCTTGTCCAGCTCGAATTCTTCATGGAGCGCCCGCACGGCGAGCTCGGTGTACTTCTCATCCACCACGCAGGAGACCTTGATCTCCGAGGTGCTGATCATCTGGATGTTCACACCCTCTTTGGCAAGGCAGTTGAACATCCGCGAGGCAACACCCGCGTGCGAGCGCATCCCGACACCAATGGCCGAGACCTTGGCGATCTTGGAATCCGTGATGACCCCCGCAGCGCCCGTTTCCTCGGCGATCTTGCGCACGATTTCCTCAGCGCGCGGCACGTCAGCCTTGCCCACGGTAAAGGTCATGTCCGTGTGCCCTTCGCTCGAGATGTTCTGGATGATCATGTCCACGTTGATGTTCGCGCCCGAGATGGCTGCAAACAGTTTGGCGGCAATGCCCGGCTTGTCGGGCACCTTGTGCATCGTGATTTTGGCTTCATTCTTGTCGTATGCGATTGCCGACACCAGGAGCTCTTCCATCTCCGGGTCCTCCTTGCCGATGAAGGTGCCATCGGTATCTTCAAAGGTTGAGCGCACGTGCACGGTCACGCCGTGGCGCATGGCGAACTCGACCGAGCGGGTCTGGAGCACCTTGGCCCCAAGCGACGCCATTTCGAGCATTTCTTCGTAGCTGACATGGTTGATCTTGCGGGCCTCGGGCACAAAACGTGGATCGGTCGTATAGACGCCGTTCACGTCGGTATAGATCTCGCACACGTCGGCCTTCAGCGCCGCGGCGAGCGCCACCGCCGAGAGATCGGAGCCGCCGCGGCCGAGCGTCGCAACCTCGCCATCTTCGGTCACGCCCTGAAAGCCCGCGACCACCGCGACGTTGCCGTTTCCGAGCGAAGCCAGCAGCTTCTCCGAATCAATGTCCTTGATGCGGCACTTGGTGTGTGCATTGTCGGTGTGAAAGGCCACCTGCCAGCCCAGAAAACTCTGCGCCTTGCCGCCGAGCTTCTCGATCGCCATGGCCAGCAACGCGATGGTCACCTGCTCGCCGCTGGCCAGCAGGACGTCCATCTCGCGCGGATTGGGCTTGTCCGAGTAGAAATTCGCCATGTCGGTGAGCCGGTTGGTCTCCCCAGACATTGCCGAGACGACAACTGCGACCTGGTTGCCCTGCTCTACCGTTCGAAGCACGCGGCGCGCGACGTTCTCGATCTTCTCGAGCGAGCCGACCGAAGTGCCGCCGTATTTTTGCACAACGAGTGCCACTAGCTGTTCGCCTCCAGTAATTCGATGACTGCGCCCCAGGCTCCCTCGCGATCCCCGCATTCGGGAGTCACAACCTCTACCAGGCGAAGGTCCGGGTCCTCGGCCGAGTGATCCAGTCCGATGACCAGATTGCGCCCGGGGGGCATGGCGCCGGGGAATTTCTCCGACCACTCGGCCAGAATGATGGCGCGCGCGTCGAGGGCCTCATCCACCCCCAACTCAGGGAGGCTATTGATAGATTCGACGCGGTAAAAATCAAAGTGGGCGATGGGGTAGCGCCCCTCATATTCGTTGAGCAGGGTAAAGGTCGGGCTGGTTACCTGATCGAGCTCTTCGACCCCCAGTCCCTCACAAATGGCCCGTGCCAGCGTGGTCTTGCCCGCGCCCAGCTCGCCCTGCAGGCTCAGCACCGCCCCCTCGGGCAGCGCCTGGCCCAGGGCAACCCCGAAGGCGTGCGTGGCTTCCTCATCGGAGAGCCTGAACTTGAAGGTCCGTGCTGCGCCCATGGCTCACTCCTGGTGCTCCTCGGGCTCGTCGTGGTGATGGTGAAGTTCCTCATGCAGGTCCGAGAGCAGTGCCGGCAGCTCTGCAATGAGGTCCGAGGCGATGAGCGAGGCCTCCGAGCCGCGCGCCGCCAGCCGGTCGGCGGCCATGGCGTGAAGCAGCACGGCGGTGGCTGCCGCCTCGATCGGGGTGATGCCTTCCTGAACGAGCAATCCGGCGATGAGTCCTGCCAGCACGTCGCCGGTGCCGCCGCTGGCAAGTCCGGCATTGCCCATGGGGCAGATGATCGCCTGCCCGTCGGGCAGCGCGATGACCGTGCCGGCCCCCTTGAGCACCACGATGACCGCATGTTCTTCGGCGTAGGCCGTGGCCACCCCCACCCGGTCGGCCTGCACCTCCTGGGTGGTAAAGCCGCTCAGTCGGCTCATCTCGCCAGGGTGCGGCGTGACGACGATCTGCTCGCTGGCCAGCTTGCCCGGGCTGATGCTGTTCTTTGCCA
>JAGRBM010000157.1 GCA_020434085.1 Chrysiogenia bacterium
CAACAGGTTAAGAGTCGCTTGCGGGGGAGAGAAAAATGAAGGCTGTTTATTCTGCATCCGGCAGCACGGCCACCCGGTGGATGATGCGCTCAAGCACGTGGAGGGTGTCCTCGTCGATGTCCTCGAAGCGAACCCCCATGCCGGGGCCGGCGTTCTCGTGCTGCTCGCCGGGGCGGTTGACCCAGACGACGGTGCCGCTCACGTGCAGGCTGCTGCGGCCGAGCTGCTCGGCTTCTTCTTCGGGGAGGCGGAATACGAGGTCGAGTTCGGTCTCGACATCGAAAGGAGTTTCGGATTTCAGGAAGATGCCCGAACGCGAGAGATTCCCGGCGTACTCCACCAGGTAGTCCTCGTCCGAATCGGCGGGCCGCATCTTCACGGCCATGTTCTCGACCTCATGGCGGGGGTCGTCGCGCCGGTTGACGATGTAGGAAAGCCTCGTCCCCATCTTCGCTCCGCTCGGTTGCTTCGCTTCCTGTAAGTAGCGATTTACTACAGCCGCGCGTCCCGGAGCAAACGGCGCTTACCCGGTCCCCCTGCCCCCGGCGGCGATTCCCGGCTAGGATGAGACCCATGCTGAACCTGCCCACCAGTGTGAAGATCTTCGAGCAGGCGCCCCGCGACGGGCTCCAGGATGTTGGGGACTTCGTCCCAACGGCGAAGAAGGCCGCGCTCGTGCGCCTGCTGGCCGGGAGCGGCGTGGCCGGGATCAGCGTGACGAGCTTCGTCCATCCCAAATGGGTTCCCCAGATGGCCGATGCCGAGGACCTGCTGCGAGAGCTGGGCCCTGCGCCTGCGGGAGTCGTTTATTCCGCCGTCGCCCCCAACGAGAAGGCCCTGCTGCGCCTCATCGAGCTGCCCGAGGAGATCCGCCCCTCGCGTGTGGGGGTTCCGTTTTCAGCGAGCGAGACCTTCCAGCGGCGCAACGTGAACCGCACGACCGAAGAAACCCTGCGCGAGATCGGGCGCCTGGTTGCGCTCGGTCACAAGCACGGCGTCGAAGTGACCAGCGCCATATCCATGGCCTTTGGCTGTCCCTATGAAGGCGACGTCCCGGCCTCCGCCGTGGTCCGTGCGGCCGACGCGCTCTGGACCGAGGGTGTGCGCAGCATCTCGCTGGCCGATACCACCGGCACTTCGAACCCGCTCATGATCAAGGAAATCTGCGGCGCGGTCATCGGCGAGCTGCCCGAGGCCGACATCGGCCTGCACATCCACGACTCACGTGGGATGGGCCTTGCCTGCGTGCTCGCCGCACTGGAAGTCGGCATCACGCGGCTGGACGGAAGCGCCGGCGGAATCGGCGGCTGCCCGTACGCCAGGGGCGCGCGCGGAAACATCGCCACCGAGGACCTCGTGCACATGCTTCACGAAATGGGAATCCACACGGGCGTGGATCTGGGAAAGATTCTTCAGGCGGCGAAGTTCATCGACGAAGAGCTCGGCCTGCCCGTCGCCAGTCAAGTCTACCGTGCCGGGCCCGTGCGGCACGAACCGGCGCCTGAAGCAGACACCTGCGACTAAAGAAGGGCGAGGCATGCCTCGCCCTTCCGGTCATTCCTAGAATGCCGCGCGGATCGCGCCGATGAGGCCGCCGACGAGCAGCACCATCTCGGAGAGGAACGTCACGAGGAAACCGTTCGAGCGCTTCTTCGCCTCTTCGTAGTAGCTCACCGCATACCAGGCGCGCCCGGCGATAAAGGCCAGCCCGACCACTGCCGCCCAGGTGCCGTCCACGTAGGCCGCAAACAGGTAGAGCGCCGGCAGAAAGACGATGAGCTGCTCGGCCGTGTTCTGCTGCACGCGGTAGTAGCGTTCGAACTTGGGGTCCCCGGTGGTGGCCGGCGCCTGGATCTTGCACTCGCCGCGCATCTTTCCGACCAGCAGAATAAAGACGTAGTATTCGAGCAGTGCCAGCACCGCCACGATGGAGGCATAGGCCATTCCGGGGTCACTTGCCGCCTTGCGAAGTCCTTCGAACATGAGTTTCTCCCTTTCGCTCGCCCGAACTTTTTAGAACAATCCCGGATCCGTGTATTCCCCAAAGACCCCGCGCAGCGTGTCGCAGATCTCGCCGATGCTGGCGTAGCTGCGGGCGGCCTCCAGAATCGGTGGCATGAGGTTGGCGTCCCCGCGGGCGGCTTTCTCGAGCTTGGCGAGCGAGTCCTTGACCGCGCTCTGGTTGCGCCCTGCCTTCACCTTCTTGAGTTTCTCGACCTGCCGGCTCTCGTCGGCGTCGGTGATCTCGAGGATCTCGATCTTGTGATCTTCCTCGGGCGGCACGACGTACTTGTTCACGCCGACCATCACCTTGTCGCCTGACTCCATCTGCCGCTGGAAGTGAAGCGCCGCCTTGGAGATTTCCTCCTGCGGGAAGCCCTCTTCAATGGCCGGGATCATGCCGCCCATGTCGTCGAGGCGCTTGAAGTAGGAAAGGCATTCCTCTTCGAGTTCGTCTGTGAGCTTCTCGACAAACCAGCTCCCACCCAGCGGATCGATGGTGTGCACGACGCCCGTCTCTTCGAGGATGAGCTGCTGCGTGCGAAGCGCCACCGTGGCCGCCGTCTTCGTGGGCAGCGAGAGTGTCTCGTCCATGGAGTTGGTGTGCAGCGACTGGGTGCCGCCCAGCACGGCGGCCAGTGCCTGCAGCGCGGTGCGCGCGACGTTGTTGAGGGGCTGCTGCGCGGTGAGCGAGCAGCCGGCCGTCTGCGTGTGGAAGCGCAGCATCATCGAGCGCGGGTCTTTTGCACCGAAACGCTCCTTCATCTCGCGCGCCCAGATGCGGCGGGCGGCGCGGAACTTTGCGATCTCTTCGAAGAAGTCGCTGTGGGAGTTGAAGAAGAAGCTGAAGCGCGGCGCCACGTCGTCGACACTGAGCCCGGCCTCGACCGAGTGCTTCACGTATTCGAGCCCGTCATAGAGCGTAAACGCCAGTTCCTGCGCGGCGGTGCTGCCGGCCTCGCGGATGTGGTAGCCCGAAATCGAAACGGTATTCCAGCGCGGCACGGCCTCGGTGCAGAAGGTCACGAAGTCTGTAAAGATCCGCATGCTCGGGCGCGGCGGGAAGATCCAGGTCTTCTGCGCAATGTACTCTTTAAGGATGTCGTTCTGCGTCGTGCCGCCGAGCTTCTTCCAGTCGGCGCCCTGCTTCTGCGCGACGGCCAGGTAGAAGGCCAGGTTGATCGCCGCAGGCGCATTGGTGGTCATGCTCGTCGTGATGGGTTCGAGCTCGATCCCGTCGAAGAGAGTCTCCATGTCCGCGAGCGTATCGATGGCCACGCCGCAGCGGCCCACTTCGCCGCGCGAGCGCGGATCATCGCTGTCGCGGCCCATGAGGTTGGGCAGGTGGAAGGCCACCGAGAGCCCGTCCTGGCCGTTGGCGAGCAGATACTTGTAGCGCTCGTTGGTTTCCTCGGCCGTGCCGAAGCCCGAGAACAGGCGGATGGTCCAGGGCTTGCCGCGATAGCCGGTGGGATGAATGCTGCGGGTGTAGGGATACTGCCCCGGCCAGGCGATCTCGCTCTGGAAGTCGCGCGCGCCGTCGTCGTCGGGTCCGTACACGCGCTCAATGGGCTTGTCCGAGAGCGTCGTGAAGCGGGCATCGCGCTCGGGGCGTTTGCCCAGCACGCCGGCCAGTTCCTCGGCCGTCCAGCTCTCCTTGGACTCGATGATCTTCTGTAGTTCTTCGCGCGAATACAGCGACATATTAAATCCTGTCACCCGTCGCAGGGCGGGCGAGGCATGCCTCGCCCCTACACAATTACGTGCAGCGACACGCTGGGCCGGGTGATCTCCTCCTGGCAATTAACTCGGTTTGGGGTCACCGGAATGTACCCCTCGTAGGGGCGAGGCATGCCTCGCCCGACGGGGGCAACGTGGCCACTCTAGTGGACCGCCGCCGAGGCGTCGACCGACCCGGACACGTTGAACAACGGCCGCTGACGCGAGAGTCAGCTTCGCGGTTTGAGGACGTGAACGTCGGCGCCCTCGCCCTCTTCGGCCTCGGCGTTCATGGGGACGGTCTCGACGATCTCGAGATCGAAGCCTTCCAGAGCCGGAATGCGACGCGGGTTGTTGGTCAGCAGGCGCATTTTCTTCACGCCCAGGTCGGCGAGAATCTGCGCGCCCAGCCCGTACTCGCGCAGGTGGTCGGGCATGTCGGAGTGGGAAGAGGCGTCCACCGGCTCGGTGATCTTGTTCTCGCCGTGGGCCTGGGCTTCGCGCAGGACGTCGCCGATGCGGCGCGGGGCGCGCCCCTGCATGCTCAGGCACAGCACCACGCCGGCACCCTCGGACTCGACGCGGTCGAGCGCTTCGCCCAGCGAGTCCTTGTTCCACCGGCCGATCTGGTTGAGCAATTCGTTCAGAACAGAGGTCGACTGCACGCGCACCAGCGTGGGCGTGTCGGGCGAGACCTCACCCTTCACAAAGGCGAGGTGTTCGATGTTATTGACGTTGCTGCGGTAGACCACCATGTGGAAGTCGCCGAACTTGAGCGGCACATCCGCCTCGGCGTAGCGCTCGACGAGCTGCTCTTTTACGCGGCGATACTTGATCAGATCCGCCACTGAGACGATGACCAGCCCGAAGCGCTCGGCTACCACTTCGAGGTCCGGGCGGCGCGCCATGGTGCCGTCCTCGTTCATGATCTCACAGATGACGCCGGCCGGGGCGAGTCCCGCCAGCCGGGCCAGGTCGACCGAGCCCTCGGTCTGCCCGGTGCGCTGAAGCACGCCGCCGGGCTTGGCAATGAGCGGGAACACGTGACCCGGACGCGCCAGGTCTTCGGGGCGGCAGTCCTCGCGCACAGCGGTAAGGATCGTCGTCGCACGGTCGGCGGCGCTGATGCCGGTGGTCACACCCTCGCGCGCTTCAATGGAAACGGTGAACGCCGTGGAGAACTGCGCGGTGTTGTGCTCGACCATGGGGCGCAAGTGGAGCTTGCCGGCCTTCTCGTCGGTCAGGGAGAGACAGATGAGCCCGCGCCCGTGGGTGGCCATGAAGTTGATGGCCTCGGGCGTGATCTTCTCGGCGGCGTAGACGAAATCGCCCTCGTTCTCGCGGTCCTCATCGTCGACGAGGATGACGGGCTTTCCCTGGCGAATGTCTTCAATGGCCTGCTCAACACGCGAAAACGGCATGGATGGGGTGCCTCCGGAATGATCGCGGGCGGGGGACCCGGCACGTGTGCCGGGGGCCTGATGCTCCGCGTCAATCGGGAGCCTAGCGCAGGATGGGGGTTGGGGGAAAGGGCTGTTACCTGCCTCCTGAGCGCGTCTCCCAACGCTGAGGGTTGGTGAGGATGTATTCGCGAATCTGCTGGAGTTCTTCTTCGTCGCGAATGATTCGCTCATGGTAGTTCCGCTGCCATACCGGGGCACCGAGCGTCCCGCGGTACTGGTTGATCTTTCGCGCACTTGCCGATTTCAGTGATCCAATGATGGCGCCCAACGACGCATCCGTATCACCCCTCGTAGGGGCGAGGCATGCCTCGCCCTTCCCTCTGTGGGAGTCCGGCACAAGATTCACCAACAGAATTCCATGCACGTGATCGGGCATAACAATAAAGCAATCCGTAGTCACACCCACAAAATGCCGTGGCAACTCTCGCCAGCATTGGCTCACGATGCGTCCGAAATCCGAATGCACGACGGCCGAATTTCGAACTTCGCCAAGCAGGCATGCACGTTCGCTGGTGCAGACTGTAATGAAATAGGCCCCATGTTTTGCGTAGTTGTATCCCTGCAGGCGAATCGACCGACGACGGGGTTGGAAGGAATCACGAATCATGGGATGATTCCAAGCAAAATCCGCACCATCCGCACAGTCGCGGGCGAGGCATGCCTCGCCCCTACAGGTGTTGGTGCGTGCAACGCCTTGAACCGCGCCCCCTACCCCTCGCGTGTCTCCAGGGTGAGCTGTTCGAGCAGCTCGATGGTCTCTTTGGAATTTCTTGGAGTCGGCAAATTCTGCAGCACCGCCCAGATGCGGCGGCCGCGCTCCAGGGCGGTGCGCACCTGGGGCGGGAGGTTTTCGCCGCGATGGAGGTTCGGCGAGGCGGTGCGAATCTTCTCGCGGGCTTTTTCGATCTCGCGCGGGAGGGTTTCGAGCTCCCCCACGGTGGCGAACTCCGGCGAGAGGCCCGTGATCATGGAGTTGTCGTTACCGCCCACCTTGCTGCGCGCATCGTTCTTGTAGATGATGAGCGGCTTGCCCGCGGTCCAGGCCACGGCGGTCTCGACGACGCCGCCTTCGTCTGGGACGCGGCCGTTCATGTTGAAGACCAGCGCATCGCAGACTTCCACGATCTGATAGATGTCCAGGCAGAAGATGGCCCGGTTGATGGCCCGGGTGAGTTTGCTCACCCCCGGCAGATTGGCCGCCGGGTTATTCGCCGAGCCGAGCACGAAGCGCTCGATCCCGTCGCGATGAGGCAGAAACGTGGCGTAGCCCGATTCCTCGAAAATCCGGGCGACCTGAGACATGCCGGCCCGCTCCTCGGGACAGAAGAGCGGGCCGGAACAGTAGATGCATCCCTTGCTCAAGCTTACTCGCCGGCCTTCTTCTTCACGGGCTTGCGCATCACCAGGTCATCGACGCCGACCTTGCAGCCCTGCGTGACGGCCAGGCCGATCACCCCGTGGTCGAAGCGCTCGTCGGTGAATCCGGCGATGAACTTGTCATTGAGGTAGAGCTCCACGTCGGGGCCCACTGCAACGATGCGGACCATGTTTTCGTCGCCATCATCGACTTCCATACCGATGGAGGTCGTGTTTTCCTGAATCCACTTGCGATGGCCGTCGACCCAGGCGAAAAAGTCGTAGGTATTGTCCTGATAGAACTTCACCACGTAGGAATTTTCTTCGAGATAGTCGCCGTTGCTGCGAAGAGAGACCGCCAGACGGTTGAGACGATCGGTATCCTTGGAAAGCCACTCCATCTCGAACTCCAGGATGAAGTCCGTAGCACTGAGCGAGTTGGGATAGAAGCCGTAGGCGTGTCCGTTGTCCTTGTGGGTGGCATCGAGAACAAGCTGGCCACCCTGGTAGGCATCCTCGCGGTTATTGTTGACGCCCACCATGCGCTCGCCGCTGTAGTCATCCTGCACGATGACCTCGCCGCCCACGTAATCGGCGAGCTTGGGCGAGGTGTAAATCACCGGCGGCCGCTCCGGGATCGGTGCCGGAGAGACGAGGTCACCCACCTTCACCGTGTTACCCAGGTCCACCAGGGAGTCGATCTTGGCTTTCGAGCCCTGCTTGCCGGCGCGCTCGATCCGCAGGATTCCCACGCGGGCGTAGTCCTCGAAAATAACCTCGCCGCCGGCGTCGCGCTCGATCTCGC
>JAGRBM010000158.1 GCA_020434085.1 Chrysiogenia bacterium
CGACTACCGGCGGATTCCACTTCGCATATTCCTGGACAAACTCCAGCGCGGTCTTCTCGGTGACTTCTTCCCAGCCCGCCACCGCGACCTTGCCGCCCTTGGCATCGATGCCAAGGCCCACGCGGCCCGCGCAGGCGGGATCTTCGAGAATGGCCTGCGCGATCTTCGGGTCCTTGTGCAGGATCGAGCCGATGATGACCCGCTCCACACCGACTTCGAGATAGGCCTTCGCCGTGGCCACGTCGCGAATACCACCGCCAAGTTCGACGGGAATGGAGAGTGCCTCCACCACAGCCTTGATCAGGTCGCGGTTTCTGGGAATCCCTTCACGCGCGCCGTCGAGATCTACCAGGTGCAGCCACCGGGCGCCCTCGCTCTCCCAGCGTTTGGCCATGGCAACCGGATCTTCGCCGTAGATGGTTTCCTTGTCGTAGTCGCCCTGGAGCAGGCGGACGCACTTGCCGCCGCGAATGTCGATTGCCGGGTAGAAATCCACTGGTGTCTATGCCTCGCCGGAGAGCTCGCAGAAATTCTTGATGACCGACAGGCCCGCCTTCTGGCTTTTCTCCGGATGGAACTGCGTCGCCATGATCGGTCCCTTGCGAATGGCCGATACGAAGTCGATGCCGTAGCGCGTGCGCGCCGCCGCGACCGAGCCATCCTCAGGCGCCACGTAGTAGGAGTGCACAAAGTAAAAATACGTGCCCGACTCGATTCCGCCAAAGAGCGGCTGGTCGCCGACGAACTCTACGGCATTCCAGCCCATGTGGGGGACCTTGAGGTGCTCGCCGTTCTCACCGCGAAGGGGCGAGACAAAGCGCGGGACCTTGCCGGCAACAACGCCGAGCCCCTCGGCGCCGCCGTGTTCCTCACTCCAGTCGAAAAGGATCTGGAGTCCCAGGCACAGGCCGAGGTAGGGCCTTCCCGAAGCCAGGTAGCTGCGCAGCGGCGCAACCATGCCCTGCCCTTCGAGCGTGGCCATGCAGTCCTTGAAGGCGCCCTGCCCTGGAAGCACCAGGCGCTCAGCGCGCTCGATGTCCTGCGCGCGCGAGATGATCTGCGCCTCATGCCCGACGGTCTCGAAGGCCTTCTGCACGCTGCGCAGATTGCCGCGGCCGTAATCGATGATCGAAATGCTCATGCTGCTCTTCTGCCGAAATGTTCTAGAGCGCGCCCTTGGAAGAAGCCACGCCGCCGCCCTCGACCTTCACCGCCGCGCGAATGGCGCGGGCGAAGGCCTTGAAGGAGGCCTCCACGAGGTGATGCCGGTTCTCGCCGTATTCCATGATGATGTGCACATTGGCGCGGGCGTGGTTGGCAAAGGCCTGGAAAAACTCGGCCACCAGCTCCACGTCGAAGTCGCCGACGCGGCCCGGGCGCAGGGGTTCGTTGCGGTAGACGAAATAGGGTCTGCCACAGAAATCCACCACCGCGCGGCTGAGTGCTTCATCGAGCGGAACACTGAAATTGCCGTAGCGCGAGATACCCGCCTTGTCGCCGAGCGCCTTCTCAAAGGCCTGTCCCAGGCAGATGCCCAGGTCCTCGACGGTGTGGTGGTAATCGACCTCCACGTCGCCGGTCGCCTTCACGGTCAGGTCCACCTTGCCGTGCACGGCGATCTGCTCGAGCATGTGGTTGAGAAACGGCACGGGCGTCTCAATGCTGCGCTCGCCGGTTCCATCCACATTCAGCGTCAGGGAGATCTCGGTCTCCTTGGTCTTGCGTTCGATGCTCGCGGTTCGTGCCATGTTCAGGCACCTCCTTCGAGATTCTTGCGAAGTGCATTCCAGAATGCGCGATTGTTGGCCGGAGTGCCAATGGTGACCCGCAAACAGTTCTCCAGCGGCCCGGGGCGCGAGAGGTTGCGAATGCGGATCCCCTCAGCGAGCAGCTTCTTGTGGAGCTGCGGCGCTTTGGGCGTGCGGAAGAGCAGAAAGTTCGCGTCCGAGCGAAAGACTTCCACATTCTCGAGGGTCCGCATCTTTTCGGCCAGCCCCTTGCGCTCGCGCACCAGGGTCTCGGTCTGCTTTTTCGTCTCGGCAGGCTCACGGAAATAGAGCTCGGCCACCCGCTGGGAAAACGTGCTGATGTTGTAGGGAAGGCGCACTTTCTCCATCTGCTCGGCGATGGCTTCGCTTGTCAGCGCCATGCCCAGCCGAAGCGAGGCGAAGCCCACTTTCGAGAGGGTCTTGAGCACGACCAGGTTGGGTTCCTTGCCGGCGCGGTCGGCAAAGCTGATCTCGCCGTAATCGCCGTAGGCCTCATCCACCACCACGATGGCGCCGGAGTTTCGCACCAGCCAGCTCACCGCGTCGGGATCGTAGCAATTGCCCGTGGGATTGTTCGGCGTCGCCAGGAAGATCACGTTTGCGGGTTTTCGAACCAGCACCTTCGCCCAGTCGTCGACGTCGAGGTCGAAGTTCTCATCGAGCGGTACGCCGACGACGTCGTAGCCGAGGCCGCGCGCGATCTGGCCGTACATCGAAAACGACGGCGTCGGCACCAGCAGGCGGGCGCGCTTGCGGCTCCCGCCGGCAAAGACCGCGCACAGGATTCCGATGATCTCGTCCGAGCCGTTGCCGAAGACCACGCGGGCGTCGCGGCGCACACGGTAGTGCTTGCGAATGAGCGCCGAGAGATCCCCCATCATTGGGTCAGGGTAGCGGTTGAGATCGATCTCGCGCGCCAGCGCCGCCACCTTCGCGCGCATCGCGCGGCTTGGCGCATAGGGCGACTCATTGGCGTCCAGGCACAGCCCGGCCTTGCCCTTCTCGGGCTCGTACGGGGCCATTTCCTCCAGCGCGGGCTGGAGGAGCTCGGCATAGTCCGGCGGCAGCTTCTTCATCGCTTCGCTTTCTTCTTCAGTCTCACGCTCACCGATCCGGCATGGGCATGCAGCCCCTCGGACTCGGCCAGCGTCACAATGTCCGGGCCCAGGGCGCGCAGCGCGCCCTCGCTGAAGGCCACGGTGCTGGTCTTCTTGAGAAAATCGTCGACTCCCAGCGGCGAACCAAAGCGCGCCGCGCCCGCCGTGGGAAGCACGTGGTTGGAGCCGGCGATGTAGTCCCCAACCGCTTCAGGCGTCCACGGACCGATGAAGATGGCGCCGGCGTTGCGGATCTTCGGAACCAGCGACTCCGGCTTCTTCAAATACAGCTCCACGTGCTCGGGCGCCAACCGGTTGACCAGATCGATGGCCATGGACACGCGCGGCACGATGAAGATCCGTCCGAAGCTGCGCAGCGAGTCCTGCAGGATCTCCTTGCGCGGGCTGGTTTTCACGATCGCCTTCACCTCGGCGGAAACCGCTTCGGCCAGTTCGGCATCCGTGGTGAGCAACACCGCAGTCGCCGACTCATCGTGCTCGGCCTGCGAGAGCAGATCCCACGCAACGCGCTCCGGATCGGCGCTGCCATCGGCAATCACCACAATCTCCGAGGGACCGGCGAGCTGGTCGATGCCCACCTGCCCGAATACCTGACGCTTGGCCTCGGTCACCCAGGCATTGCCGGGACCGACGATCTTCGCCACGCGCGGCACCGAGGCCGTCCCGTAGGCAAAGGCCGCCACGGCCTGCGCGCCGCCGATGCGGTAGACGCTGTCGACGCCGGCCACGTGGGCGGCGGCCAGCAGCACCGGGTTCTCCTGCAGCGACGCGCGCGGCGAGGCCACGTAGATATTCTTTACCCCGGCGACCTTCGCGGGCGTTGCTGTCATGAGCAGCGTCGAGGGATAGGCCGCCTTGCCGCCGGGCACGTAGAGGCACACGGCATCGAGCGGCGTGTAGCGAAGGCCCAGCTTGGCCCCCGAAGCGTCCCTGAATTGCCAGGACTCGCGCCGCTGGCGCTCGTGATAGGCGCGGATGCGCGCGGCCGCTGTGCGAAGCGCCTTGCGAAGCTTGGGATCGATCTTGTCGTAGGCCTTCTTGAGGTCGGCCTTCGCGATGACGAGGTTCCGTTTGCTCAGCGTCAGCCCGTCGAAGCGCTTGGTGTAGGCAAACAGGGGCCGGTCACCGGCGCGAGCGATGTCGGCGATGATCTTCTGCACGCCCTCGGCCACCGCGCCGCCGATTTCGGCGCCGCGCTTTTCAATGCGCGCGAATTCCTTTTCAAAGGCGGGAGAGTCCGCCCTGACGATCTTCATGCCGCCACTCCCTGGGGAACGACCTTGCCCAGGCGCTCGATCACCTCGCGCGCCTTGGCCGACTTCAGGCGCAGGGCCGCGCGACCCACGATGAAGCGCGCAGTCGAGCGCATGACCAGCTCTTCTTCCTGCAATCCGTTGGCACGCAGGGTTCCGCCGGTCTCGACGAGGTCGACGATCTTGTCGGCAATGCCGGTCGCCGGCGCCAGCTCGATCGCGCCATAGAGGTGTACCACGTCGATGCGGATTCCCTTGCGCGAGTAGTGCTGGGTCGCGAGCTGCCCGTATTTCGTCGCAATGCGCAACGGTCCGATGCGCGCCTCTTTGGGCGCGTCCTTCGGACCCGCCACCATCAGGCGGCACTCGCTGATCTTGAGGTCCAGCGGCTCATAGAGCGTGTAGCCGTGTTCTTCGAGGACGTCCTTGCCCACAACGCCCGCATCGGCGGCGCCGCGGTCGACGTAGGCCGGCACGTCCTGGGAACGCACGACCAGGATGCGGATGCCCGCGTCTTCGAGATCGAAGATCAGCTTGCGCGATTCCTCGCGCAGGGGCGAGACGTCGTAGCCCGCCTGCTCAAACAGATCGACCGTATCGGCGAGGACGCGGCCCTTGGCGATGGCGATTGAAAACAGATCCGACATGTTCAGACTCCTTCCATGGGGAGGCGCTGAATGCGCGCGCCCAGGCGGCCGAGTTTTTCTTCGAGGCGCTCATAGCCCCGATCGAGATGATAGATACGCAGCACTTCGGTCGTACCTTCGGCAACAAGGCCCGCCAGCACCAGGCATGCCGAGGCCCGCAGGTCGGTGGCCATGACCGGCGCGCCCGAGAGCTTCTTCACGCCCTTCACGACGGCGGTGCGCCCCTCGACCGAGATGTTTGCTCCCAGACGCTGGAGTTCCTGCGCGTGCATGTAGCGGTTCTCGAAGACGGTCTCCGAGAACACGCTGCTACCCTCCGCAAGTGCCAACAGGGCCATGAACTGGGCCTGCATGTCCGTGGCGAATCCGGGAAAGGGCTTGGTCCTGATGTCCACGCCCTTGAGGCGCCCCTTCGCGCTCACCGTAATCGCATCGTCCTCGATCTTCACCTTCGCGCCCGCTTCGATGAGCTTTTCCACTACGGTATCGACATGATCGTAGACCACGCCCTCGACCCGCACGGGTCCGCCGGCAATGGCGCCCGCGACGAGCAGCGTGCCGGCCTCAATGCGGTCGGGAATGACGTCGAGCTTGAAGGGCACGAGCGAGTCGGCTCCCTTCACGCGAATCGTATCGGTCCCTGCGCCTTCGACGCTCGCGCCCATCTGGTTGAGCGCATCGGCGATCTGCACCACTTCGGGCTCGCAGGCGGCGTTGTGGAAGACGGTCTCACCCTTGGCCAGCGCGGCCGCCATGATGAGGTTCTCGGTGCCGGTCACGCTTTTCACATCAAAGGTGAAGGTCGCGCCCTTGAGCCGCCTGGCGCGCGCCTCGACGTAGCCGTGTTCAAGAACAATTTCCGCGCCCAGAGCTTCGAGACCTTTCAGGTGCTGGTCGATGGGCCGCGCCCCGATTGCGCAGCCGCCCGGAAGGGAAATGCGTGCGCGCCCGAAGCGCGCAACAAGCGGCCCAAGTGCCAGCACCGAGGCCCGCATCGTCTTTACGAGGTCATAGGGCGCTTCGAACTCCTTGATGGCCGCCGCATTGATGGTGGCGCTGTTCCCGGCGAAGGTCGTGGACGCACCCAGGCGCTCGATGAGCTTGAGCATCGTGCGCACATCGCGCAGGTTAGGCACGCGGTCGATTTCCGAGACACCCTCGGAGAGCAGCGCGCAGGTCATCAGGGGCAGCACTGCGTTCTTTGCGCCGGAGACCTGCACCGTGCCTTCGAGCCGGGTGCCGCCTTCTATTACGAACTTGTCCATGACCCTAGTGGTCCCTTCTTCGCGCGATCAGCGTGCGGTCCAGGCCCGCAAGATCGCGCCGCACTTCAATGTCCTGCCAGGCGCCCGCCGCCTCGGCCAGCGCGTAGGCCGCCTCCCCCTGCGTGGCACCGATCTCGATGAGCAGCAAGCCGCCGGGTTTCACAAACGGCCCGGCCCCTTCGATGATCTGCCGCACCAATGCAAGCCCGTCCCCGCCGGGGGTGAGCGCGCCGCGGGGTTCAAACTCCCGCACGTCGGGCATCAGGCCCACCATCTCCGCCTCGGCGATGTAGGGCGGGTTCGAGGCGACAACCTCAAAAGT
The DNA here is from genome assembly GCA_020434085.1 of Chrysiogenia bacterium. NCBI lineage: Bacteria > Pseudomonadati > Chrysiogenota > Chrysiogenia > Chrysiogenia bacterium. The sequence continues at coordinate 6,375 of JAGRBM010000158.1, forward strand.
CTCGCCCACCTCAACCGGCTCCAAAAGCGAGCCCTCACGAAACGCCACGCGCTCCGAGAGCCCGAGCACCTCTGCGTTCTTTTTCGCTAGCGCCAGCGCCTCCGACGAGACATCCGTGGCGACCGCGCTCACGCCCGGGCGCTCTTTCAGCACCGCCAACGCGATGGCCCCACTGCCGGTGCCGATGTCGAGAATCCGCGCCTGCGAATCTTCCG
>JAGRBM010000159.1 GCA_020434085.1 Chrysiogenia bacterium
ACGGCGACGCCGCGATCCAGGCCGGGCTCTTCGCCCGCACGCCCCTCGGGCGGCCCGCCGAGCCGGAGGAGATCGCGGCGGCCATCGTCTATCTCGCCTCGCCCCTCGCCTCCTTCGTCACCGGCGCGATCCTGCCCCTCGACGGCGGCTACCTCTCGACGTGAGAGCGGCCGCCTTCGCCTCGCCCGGAGCGTCGTGATAGCCTGTCCGCCCGGCAACGGACCAACGGACCAGAATCTTGAACGACGACAGCAGCCTCGCCGTCTTCTGCGATTTCGAGAATATCGCCCTCGGCGTGCGCGACGCGAAATACGACAAGTTCGACCTGAAGCCGGTGCTCGAACGCCTGCTGCTCAAGGGCAGCATCGTCGTGAAGAAGGCCTATTGCGACTGGGACCGCTACAAGACCTTCAAGCGGGCCATGCACGAGGCCGCCTTCGAGATGATCGAGATTCCCCATACCCGCCAGGCCGGCAAGAATTCCGCCGATATCCGCATGGTCGTGGACGCGCTCGACCTCTGCTACACGAAGGAGCATATCGACACCTTCGTCATCATCTCGGGCGATTCGGACTTCTCGCCCCTGGTCAGCAAGCTGCGCGAGAACGCCAAGACGGTGATCGGCGTCGGGGTGAAGAACTCGACCGCCGACCTGCTGGTCAGCAATTGCGACGAGTTCATCTATTACGACGACCTCGTGCGCGAGAAGAAGCCGGCGCGCAAGCGCGGCGCGGCACCCAAGAAGCCCGCCGCGAGGCCGGCGGCGGAGCCGAAGGCCAAGGCCACAACCGCCAAGACCGCCAGCGCCAGCGCCAGGTCGGACAGCCAGGACGACAAGATGCAGGAGGCCATCGACCTGGTCGTCGACACGGCCGAGGCGCTGTTCGACGAGCGCGACGACCGCTCCACCCTCTGGGGCTCGATGGTCAAGCAGACCCTCAAGCGCCGCCAGCCGGGCTTCCACGAAAGCTACTACGGCTTCCGCTCCTTCAACGACCTGCTGGAAGAGGCCGAAGACCGCGGCGAGCTGGAACTGGAGTTGGACGAGCGCTCCGGCGGCTACATCATCCGGCGCATCTTCTAGCCGGGTTCCCCGGCAGCCTTCGCTGCCGCAGGCGCTCACTCGGGCTACAGCACGTTCACCCCACTACGAACCCTGAGAACTTCGCTATCCTAAGCACTGAGTCCCCGTGGCCTATCTCACACGGTATTCTCGAATCCGAGTGTGCGTCAGTAGAAGCTGCATGGTTGCTAAGGTGAAGACCTTTCCATCTGTAGCTTGCAACAATCGGCGCATGTCCTCACGGCGGACCTTGAAACCCCGGCCTGCGATACAGGCGACCACATCGTAGTCCTTGCCATTTTCGTCCCTTAGGGTGCGTAACCGCTGGACCCGAGCCACTTTGTCACGTGCCGTTCCATCATCTTCCGTTAGCTTCGCCTCGATCAATGCAACTGGCGTGAATTCATCCGGGACAATGAAATCTGGTGTCTGATCGAAACCGGGAATTCGCTCGGCCCGCGTGGTCTCTCGGAAACTAATTCTCGCATTGGAAAGCACATTCTTTATCGCAACCTCAACAACCTCGCCGACAAGCTCACTGACGGAATCGCGATGGGTCGCAAATGGTCGGCCAAGGAAACGCTCATACAGAACTACGGGATAGGGTACGCCAAGACTAGCGATCGATTGCACGCTCACCATCCCTTTAGCGGTGTCGGCCTTATCCATCCGGTGAACGATGCCAGGCGGCACACTTTGGGCACCACTGACGATGGTCCTTATTCCAGCGTCTATCATTGCACACATACGTTGCGCGGTGACGCCTGTGCCTTCATTCATCGGCGTGAGTGGTTCAAGCCGAATACGTCGATCAATGGAACGTGCCGCTCCTTGATCGACAGAGACATCGGTCATTTCGGTCGTCACATACGCCCATTCCGGCGGGGTAAAGCCAAGTATGCAGCGGAAGACGACAAAGGCGATCGGAGTCTCTCGAACCGCCGCAAGTACAGTGTCTCTAGTGAAGACCGCAAATGCGTCTGTGTGCCGCTTGAGCGTCTGATACCCTTTCTCGAAGGCGACATACTCAACGAAGCCGTTGCCCTTCGGCATTTCGATGAAGCTGGATGTCAGCTCGCCAAATACCTCATCAACAAGCGGTTCCCAAGCAATCGCTGGGTCCGCATAGTCGATATCAAAACGGGACGGCATCATGGGCGCTCCTCTCAGACTTGTGTGTAGAAAATAGCGGCCCTGCGCTCTCAAAACTGGGGCGACCATCTAGCAAACTAATAGTTTGGTTTGGATCGGCGAGTTTTTGTGATGCCTCAGCAAAAATCTCAAGCTTCTTCTCCGTCAGCAAGCTGTCATCCCAAAACTGCCGAAGTTTCCAAATAGTCATACGAGTAAGATGGCCGTAAACAATACAGCGAATATCGCCAGTACTTGGCCTACGCCCCGCCTCGGTAAGCTGAGCAAGGTCATCAGCGACTACGGTTGCAAGACCTTCTGCGTCCTCGAAGAACCATTTTTTCCGTGTGCTGCCAGTTGACCGGCAAACAAATACGGTATCCACAATGGAAGAAGTGGTTCCGTGAATATGGATCGAGCCACCCATTTCGGCTGGGCAGGGAAGGGAAGCAGAGCACGTTAATCCGGCGTCAAGAATTGCAATGCCAACTGCATAGTAAGCATCCAACTTGTTGTGGTGGTATGTGAAAGCAAGCGGCGCACCTGGCTTAAGAGCTTTTGCCATGTGGGTGTAAACACGCGCTAGACCTTCGGCGAACTGCGGCAGACCGCGCGACTTGGTAACGTTGCCGGTGAGTTCTTCGTCGGCACGGCTTGACGGGCGCCAGAATCCTTCTGCTGCATCTCCGACCAATCGTCGAAGCCAGACATAGCAGAAATCCATCAACTCACCGTATTGTACGTTCCCAAAATATGGTGGGTCCGTAAAAACAGCGTCAAGCGACTGCGGCGCCAATTCAATCGAAGTGGCGTCCGCACAGTGGATATCGATAGACCGAGGCCGCGCACCATTGAGATACTCTCCAATCCATTCCCCGGCTATCGGAACACGTACTTTGCGCTGACCTTGCTGCCGCACTTCGAAAGGCGAATCGCAATATGCTTTAGCCTCAGCGTACTTGTCGACAATGTTGGTCCAGCCGCCGGAGCCTACATTTGCTCCCTTTCCGTTCACGATGCCGAGCAGATTCGACTCGCACTGGACAAGGCCCACGGGAAATCCGTGTACCGAAAAAATATCAAGTGATTTGAGTGCCCACGTATCATAGCGGCAAAGAAGATTTTGATAGCGCAGTAAATCGGATAGGTTCGTTGCAAGTGCGTGGCGAATTCGTTCGTCCTTAACAGTAGATATCAGACGGCAACTTAGTTCCAAGCCGAGTAGCTGACGGAAGCTGAACATCTCCCGGTAGTGACTGTATCCCCAGCGATGCAGTCGGTCCGTTTCATCGCCAGACAGGATTACCTGATCTGGCACGAAATCCGCTGCGAGGTTGTTCCACCGTTGCTGGGCCTCCTTAATGCGCTGCAAATCTTTTCTGTCTGGCTTTTTGAAGAAGCGGCCGTTGTGCGACGTCTTTCGATGAGGGTTGTAGTACTCGATGGCGAACAGGCGATGCGCCAACGCTCCCTCGCCCGGACGGGGGTATCTGTTCTCATGGTGGCAGTTACTACAAACGCATCGACCTCGCTTAGCCGGGCCTTCGATCCGAAGTTCGGTACCACACGCGTGACACGCACCGAGTTTCTTTTTATCTGCCACTTCGTTGAGTTCGCCACAATCCGGGCAAACAAGTACATTTAATGGGTGCCGTGAGTTTTCAGAAATTAAATAACCGGGGAACAAATCGACATTCTGACCACAATTCTCACACAGTATCGTCTTTACCCATAGAAAATACTTTACTGGAACATCTTTGTCGCAATAGATGGGACAATCGGTGACATAGAGCTTTTCCAGCTCATGTCTAAGCGTATCAATAAGTCGTTCGGCCTCGGCTCGATAGGCGAGAATATCCAAATGCTCGATTTCTTCCCGAACGATCCATGCGGCCATCGGATTGATGTCGAATCCAACGACGTCGGCGCCAACACGATTAGCTTCAATTAATGGTGTACCTCCACCCATGAAAGGATCAGCGATTCGCCGATGGGGATAGTCGTTCGCTGCAAAATAGAGCTGCCTTAGCGGTCGATCACCAAATTCGGAGAGCATAAGTGCCCGAAAAAGACTTCCGGGACGGCGAGCAAACCATTTATGCACCGCTATTATTGGACGGTAGTTCTGCTGAATCTGTTTCTCTCGTAGAGCTAAGTTCGCGACAAAGGAAATGTCGAACCGGGATTCAATAGTCATACATCCGTACCAGCTTGGGGGGCGCGCACTCAGATGAGTGCGGCATGCTTAGATTAGTCGCATATAGTTATATAAGCGAGCCTGACTTACGATTATAGATTGTCTAAATTTAGAAATTTTCTACCTTATAGGATCTCGGCCGCAACGATCTGACAAAGCTACTCGGCACACTATAGGGTTAACAGTATGGATGTCTGAACGGCTACATCATCTGTCGGTCCCTACGGTCGGCTCTATCGCCGCACTGGATCGTAGCAACAGGACCAGCCCCACCACCACCACGGCCACGCCCGCCAGGTGCCGGCCGAGCATCTCCCTGTCGCCCGCCAGCACGGCCACGAGAACCCCGAGGGGCGGCACGAGAAAGGCATAGAGCGAGGTGAAGGCCGCGCCGGCCCGGGCGATCAGGCGGTAGTAGAGGAGGAAGGCCAGCCCCATCCCGACGATGCCGGCCAGCGCGATGCCGGCGAGCCCCGCGGCGCTGGGCATGGCGGGCGGCAGGCCCTCGACGGCCAGCGCGCCGAGCGCCAGGCCGCCGGTCGCGAAGACCATGACCCACAGGGTCACGACCTCCTGATCGAGATCCTTCGTGTAGCGGACCGCGAACAGGCCGTTGAAGACGAACACCGCGCCGCCGGCCATCATGATCGCGACGGCGTCGAGCTCGGCCGGCTGGCGCGACAGCGCGCCCCCGCCGCAGAACAGGAAAATGCCGCCGACGGCGACGGCGAGACCGAGCAGGTTGAGCGGTCGCGCCCGCCGCGTGTGCAGCAGGAAGGCCGCGACCAGGAAGGTCAGGATCGGCACCGTGGTCCCGATCACCGAGGACAGTTCGGGCGGAATGGCATCTTCGGCCGCGACGACGGAAAGCTGCGGCAGCGCCACGGCCGTCGCCCCCATCACGACCAGGGCCAGCGGCCGGCGGCGCAAGGCCGCCAGCAACGGCCGGCGCAGGCCCAGCCCGACCCCGGCCGCGAGGAACAGCGAGGCGGCCGCCGTCATCGCCGCGCTGGCCGTGACCGGCGGCAGCCCGTGATCGGCCCAGGAAATGAACAGGTAGTTCCCGGCCCAGGCCAGGGACATGGCCAGCAGCAGGGCGATGTTGACGAGCATCGCGGAGGACCGGCCCGCCGTCAGACCACGCTCTCCAGCGCGTAGTTGATCGGCATGGTTGCGATGGAGGCGCTGTTTGGCAGGGAGATCACCAGGCTGACGATGGCCGCCACCGTGTCCGGGTCGATCTTCTCGCCCGGGAAGGGCGCGTTGGTCCTGCTCATGTCGGTGTCGACGGCGCCGGGGCAGAGGCCGCAGACGCGGACCCCGTCCTCCCAGGTGCCGTAGCGCAGCACATGGGTCAGGGCCACGGCCGAGAATTTGGACATGGCATAGCCGGGCACGCCGCCGGCATAGCGCAGCCCCGAGTTCGACAGGATGTTGACGATCCGGCCCTGGCCGGTCGCGCGCAGATGCGGCAGGGCGGCGAGGGACAGGAAATACGGCCCCTTCACGTTGACCGCCCACATCTCGTCGAGCTGGTCCTCGTCCGGCTGGTCGAAGGGATAGGCGCGCAGCACGCCCGCGTTGTTCACGAGGGCGTCGATCTGGCCGAAATGGCTAGCCGTCTCCTCGACCCAGGCGGCGGCGGTGGGCCGGTCCTCGGCGTCGTAGCGGCATTGCAGGACGTCGCCGCCCAGGTCCGCCACGGCCGCCGCCAGCTTGGCCGGATCGCGCGCGCCCAGGCTGAGCCTGTAGCCGTCGGCGTGGAGGCGCCGGGCGATCGACAGACCGATCCCCCGGTTCGCCCCCGAGATCATGACGACCCGCCCGTCGGGCGGAATGGTCCCCTGCTTGCCCTCCCCCATCGCCGGCCGCGCGCCTACTCGGCGGCCTTCGGCGCGCGGTAGCGCGCACGCTTCAGGACGTCGGGGCCGAAGGACAGCTCCTCGCCCTCGGCCAGGGTGCGGTTGGTGTCGGTCAGCCAGGCCACCGTCAGCGCGCCGTTGGGCGAGTAGGAGTAGTGACGCACGCCGGGGCCGAGGGAGACGAAATCGCCGGCCGTGTATTTCTGGCCGTCATGGTCGATCAGCTCGCCCTCGATGACGTAGAACTCCTCCATCCCGAAATGCTCGTGCGGGGTC
>JAGRBM010000160.1 GCA_020434085.1 Chrysiogenia bacterium
CGCCGCAATCCCGGAGCGCGCGATCCCCGCATGAGAACAAATATGTGAAGTCAAGACTTTACCCCTTTGCTTCTCCTTTGCCTTCTCCTTGCCCCCTTTGCCCCCTTTGCGCCCTCTTTGCGCCCTCCTCGATCCGGCAGAGCTCGGCGATGCTCTCCTCGCCCTTCAAACCATCCAAGACAATGCGGATCTTCTCCTCGGAGGAGAATCTCCGCCTCGTCTTCCTGCGAATCTCTCGGACCTTTGCTTCTGGATCACTCTTGCTGGGCATGGCTGACTTCCTTTCGTTCCCTCCTGGGAACCGCTGGAAGTACCCCTTAACTCAGGCCTTCATTCTGTCCAATCGACTCTGACACGGAACAGAAAGAGATCATGGATGCTTACGAAGCATGTTCACGCCAACGTAACCGATCGTCATCAAAATTACTGCACCGCCGATTGAAATTACAGATCCTATAACTATAGCCTTGGCACCGGTGTAGTAGTTCCCGCTATTATCCATATATGGCAACCGTTGAGCAATCACTCCATGGCGAACGCCATAGTAAATGGCCCGAATTGCGACGGGGATTGCAACCACATATACAACTGCAAATGCAATATTCCCGATTTGCTTCATTCTGAAGCCCCACTCACTTCATCCACGCTGCAGTTCTTCAGGGAAAGCTGTAAAATCACGTCAGTTGCAGTGGTCACATATCCGCCCAACAGCGCACTGGCCACTGCCGCATCAGGAACCGCCTTCACCAATCCCCCTCCAAAGATACCACCGTACGCTCCCGCAATTGCTGATAGTCCCGCAGATGCAATATCCACTTCTTCTCGCCTACCAAAGACTTTTTCAAGGTTTTGGGACGTGAGATTACCTAATCCAGCAGCGAGTGCACCCGCTCCAATCGAGCCAATTAGGCCAACGCCGCTCCCAGCTGTCGCCCCCGACAACGCACCCACTCCAACCTGAAGCGCCAGCTCCCAACCTCGTGCGCCGGAAGAATACGCCTGCGCACCGGATACAGCAGCACCAATCACTGCACCAATCAAGATAAACGGATTCTTTCCGTCAATATCAATACAATTCACCGGATCATTCCCGCAGTAGGCGTAGATGTTCGGATCCCCGCCGTCGAAGAGGATCGGGTCCTTGCCGGTCCAGCGGCCGGTGAAGGGGTCGTAATCGCGGGCGCCGAAGTGGACGAAGGCGCCGACTTCCATGTCGCCGGCCTGGGTGGGCACGGTGAGGTGGTTCTGCATCCCGCCGGCGAAGCCGAAGGGCTGAAAACCCGGATTGGTGTTCTGCAGGACCCGGCCGAATTCGTCGTAGTCGATGCGCTGGGCAATGGCGCCGGAGGCGACATCGACGACGAGCCGCACGCTGCCCGGGCCTGCCCTGAGCGGCGTCGAAGGGTGGTCGCTGATGATGCGGTAGGTTCCCAGACGGCCGCCCCACTGATCGTAGGCGATCATGTAGTCGGGCACGTGGGCGCCGCCCCCCAACGAAAAAGGCGAGTCCATCGGACTCGCCTTCGTGTTTGCTGCTTGGATTGCGCCGGAATTACTCGGCATTTTCCGAGTAGGAGGCGCCTTCGGCGGCGGGGGCGGCGTCGATCTCGTTCACGCGTTCTTTCAGCTCTTTGCCGACCTTGAAGAACGGCAGGCGCTTGGGCGGAACGTGGATGGCCTCGCCCGTCTTGGGGTTGCGACCGGTGTACGCATCGTAATAGCGGTTCTCGAAGCTTCCGAAACCACGGATCTCAATGCGCTCCCCGCTCTTCAGCGCGTCGATCATCTGCTCGAAGATCGCGTTGACGATCTTCTCCGCCTTGATGAGCGGGAGTTTCTGACGTTCAGCCAGAGCCTGGATGAGCTCAGACTTGTTCATCGGCCCTCCGGGACATGTTGAAGGGTTGAGGTTCAAGGTCCCAATTCCGAATATCCTCTTTAATTATCAGCCCTTGCGTACTTTGTCAAGGATTTCAGGGGGTTACGAGAGCTCGCTCCCTGACGAAAATACCAATGATTTCAATGAGTTAAAGAAAAACCCCGCAGCGGGCAAGCCGCTGCGGGGTTTTTGTCAATCGTTTCAGAGGGTTAGGGCGCCTGCTCGGGCGTGCCCTGCTTGAGGATCACGAACTCCACGCGGCGGTTGCGGGCCTGCTTTTCCTTCGTGTCGTCGGGGAATACCAGCGGCACTTCCTCGCCGTAGCCCACGGCGGTCAGGCGGCTGGCTTCCACGCCCTGCTGGATGAGGAACTGGCGAACCGATGCGGCGCGGCGCTCGGAGAGCTTCTTGTTGTAGGCGTCGTTGCCGCGCGAATCGCTGTGGCCGCCGATCTCGACAAGCTGCAGGTGCGGGTTCTCCTTGAGCACGTCGGCAATTTCGACCAGCACGGGGAAGGACTGTTCGAGAACGGTGGCCTTGCCCGTGGTGAAGAAGATCTTCTGGGAGATCTCGATGCGGTTGTCCTTGATCTCAACGAACTTCTTCTTCTTGATCTCGGGCTTCTTCTTGAGCACGAAGTCGTGGACCAGGATCTGCGCGGGCTGCAGCGTGAAGCTGTGCGCTTCGGGGAAGTAGCCCGGCGCGCTGGCCTCGGCGCGATGCTCGCCGGCGGGAAGCTCCATCACGAACTGGCCGACGCCCTCTTCGGTCGTGCGGGAGTTTTCGGTGCCGAACATGGTGACCTTCGCGGCAAGGAACTGGCCGTCGATGGACTGGACCGTGCCGCGGTAGGTGCCGATGGCGGCTTCCTCAACCTCTGGCACGAGGTAGAAATCCTGGGTGATTGTCTGGCCGGCCACCACGACGGGCGCCGCCGAACGGGGGATGTAGCCCTCACGCTCGACGCGCAGCTCGACCGGACCGGCAGGCAGTTCGAACGTGGTGTAGGCGCCCGAGTCCTTGTTCGTCACGATCGTGCTCAGGTCGCGGTCGGGGAAAGAGACAAATGCCTTTCCAATCGGCAGGTTCGAGTTGGCGTCGTAGACGATGCCGGTGACCTTGCCGGTGGTGGAAACCGCCACGGCGCGCTCTTCGGGAACGATGAGCGGCGGCGGAGGCGGCGGCGGCTTGGGCACGAATACGTAACTGGCCCCCATGATCAGGTTCCAGTCGGGAAGTACGGAGACGGTGGGGCGCGCGGCCTGCGCCAGCGCGATCTCCACACCCAGCGACACATTGACCGCGGGCGTGGGACGAATGCGCACGCCGGGAATCAGGCTCATCGGGGAATCGAAGATGCCCAGCCCCGGCGGCAGCGTGGTCTGCGCGTTCATGTTCCACTCAAGGAAGGGCGTGAACACGCGGTGCGAATACTCCGCGCCAAGGCGAAAGCGGATCTGGTTGTAGGTGCTTTCCCCCAGGGCGAAGCGCAGGATCGTATTGGAGTCACTGACCCCCAGCCCCGGGATGAAGCCCTCCGTGGCGGACGTGTTGTTGTAGAACAGCCCGATATTGGCATGCAGCTTGACCGGGACCCAGTCGTCGTCGTGGGCCTGGAAGTCCACGGTGAACAGGCCGTCCAGCGCCAGGCTCGTCTGCCCGAAGTCGGGACCGATGGCGTCGACCTTCGAGGGGATCGAGAACCCCAGCCCGACGCCGTAAGAATAGAGTTCCTTGTCGTCCTCGGCCGTGCGCGCGCGCGTGAGTTTCATGTAGAGACTCAGCGAAGAGACCTGCAGCAGGCTGTTCGTATCGGTCAGAATGCTGCCGTCGTTCTTGAACTTCACCGCGGCGGCACGCCAGCCCAGCGAGATTTCCGTCTGGAAGGGCTGCTCGAATGCTTCAAATGCGTAGGGATGCCACGAACCCGCCAGGTCGGCGGCCAGGCGGCTGGTACTTGTATTGGGGAAGGTAAAACCGTCGGCGGTAAAGAACTCGCCGTGCAAACTCAGGGTAATCGAGCCCTCGGGCAGGGCTTCGGCCGAGAGCGTGCGGAACAGGCCGATCGAGCCGTTGAGGCTGGGCACGGCGGGGCGACGCACACCCTCTTGTGCGTGGGCCGTCGTGGCGAGCACGCTCAGCAACGCTACTACCAGTGCAATGATGCAACTGGCCGCGCCCCGGCGCCCCTGAAGTTCCCGATTGATGCCCATTCTGACTCGTAAAAAAGGCGGCGTTCGATAGAAGTCCCCGGATGCGAAACCCCTCGCATACGAGGTCAGGAACATGCCCGCAGACGGCTGCCGCCTGGAGGGGACGTTCCGGCCTGAAACTTCACGAAAACCTAGCCTAGGTTCCCGAAAACGCTATCAGATGGACAGGCTGCAGCCAAATGAACAGATGTAAAGATCAATACTTTCAGTAACTTGGAGGGCCCAGCCGGACGGGTCAGTCCCCTGCCGGGAAGCGCCTATGCCCCCAGGAAGCGTCGCGCCCCGGCCGCATCGAGCTCCAGCGCTTCGGGGTCAAGCACCAGCACCCGGACGGGCTCGCCATCGACCGGGGTCTCACGCCCCTCGGGCACCACAATCAGGGCATTGCCCTGCGCCAGCGGCTTGACCGCTCCCGAGCTCTGGAGCCCGCTGGAGCTCACTTCCCACTGGCCGTCCGCCCCCCGTGAAAGCAGGGCGCGCAGGAAAAAGGTGTGGCTGGATCTTGTTCGAACCTCACCGCGAAGGCGCGCCTCCACTACCGGGCGGAACAGGCACTGATGCCCCAGCATCGTTTTCAGGGCCGGACGGACGTAGACCTCGAAGGACACGGCCGCCGAAACCGGGTTCCCCGGCAGCCCGAAGACGGGGCGGTGGTCCCAGTAGCCAAAGGCCAGCGGCGCGCCCGGGCGCTGGCGGATTTTCCAGAACTTCTGCTCGTAGCCCAGCTCTTCGAGCGCAGGCTTTACAAAGTCGTGGGGCCCCACGGAGACACCCGCCGTGGAAACCAGCACGTCGGCGCCGGCGGCGCTTCTTAGCGCGGCGACGATCGCTTCCTTGTCGTCGGGAACGAGCGGAAGCAGCATCGGCTCACCGCCGGCCTCCACCACCTGCGCGGCTGCCGTATAGGCGTTGGAGTCGACGGTCTTCCATCCCTCGGTGTCGCCGTCAATTCCGACGAGCTCATCGCCGCTCGAGAGAATCGCCACGCGCGGGCGGCGTCGCACCTGTACGACCGAGCGTCCGAGCAGCGCAAGCAGTCCGAGCTGGCGCGGCCCCAGCACGCAGCCGGGCTCCAGCACGCCCTCCCCGGGCTTTACGTCCTCGCCTGCGCGGCGGATGTTCGCGCCTGCTACCTCGGCGCTGAACACGCGGAGCGCTGTCTCACTCTCGCGCTCGGTGTTTTCCTGGATGACCACCGCGTCGGCGCCTTCGGGCACCGGCGCGCCCGTCGTAATGCGAACGGCCTCGCCCTGCCCCACCGCTCGCTCTGGAAGCATCCCGGCCAGCACTTCGCCGACAACCTTGAGGGTCGCCGGGCTCTCTTTGGACGCGCCCGCAAGATCGGCGGCGCGCACGGCGTAGCCGTCCATGGCCGAACAATCGCGCGGCGGCAGCGTGCGCGAGGACGCAATGGGCTCGGCCAGCACGCGGCCCGCGGCATCGAGCAACTGCACGCGCTCGGTGCCCATGGCGGGCAGGTCCTTGAGAATGATGTCGAGTGCTTTGTGAGCCGGGCGCATGGCGGGTTCCTTCCGGCCGGGTCGCGACGGGAATCAGGCGGGCGCGGATCCGTTGCCGTCAAAGAGATGGCCGCTGATCTGGCGCAGTCCCGACATGTCGTGGATGTCGTCGCGGAGATAGGGCACACGCTGCATGAACTGATCGCCCTTGAGCAGGTAGCGAAGGCGCTCGAGATTCTTCTCGTCGATTTCGGCAAGCACCTGATAGTTGCGGAAATTGCGAAGGAGGCCCGGCAGCGCTGCGTTCCACAGGCTCTGCGCATCCAGCCCGCTGGCCAGCGCGGCGTGCAGCTCATCGGGCTTGATCTTCTTGCCCACCAGTTCGGCGAGTTTCTCATGTCCGGCCGGCAGATTGCCGTCCTCGTCCTTGAGGTGATCGAGGTGGACCTTGTTGACGACGATGCCTTCGAATGGCATTCCGAACTCGATGAGTTTCTCGTGCAGATAAACCGCCTCGTCGATGGTGAGCCGATTGGGCGAGGTTACCAGCACGAAGCCCAGGCGCTCTTCACGGAAGAGCTTGTAGACACGCTCGGCGCGGGACTTGAAGCCCGGATACAGCCCGTTCATGGCCGTGAAGAACTCTGCCCCGGCCTCCATGAACTCGGGCGAGAAAGCGGAATTGAGCGCCTTCATGAAGCCCGCCGTGCCCATGCGCACCAGGCGCGCGCCAAAGGTGTCCTTCTGAATCGTCGGACGGATCATCACCTTGAGCAGCTTGTTGTCGGTCAGGAAGTTCACCATGCGCTCGGGCGCGGTCAGAAAGTCCAGTGCGTGTTTGGCCGGCGGCGTGTCGAGCACGACCAGGTCGTACTTGCCCGACTCATAGAGCTCATAGAGCTTTTCCATCGCCATGTATTCGGGCGAGCCGATGATGCTCTCGATGCCCTGCTTGTAGATGGCGGAGTTGAAGATGCGCTGGGCGTGTTCTTCGCTGGTGGTGTGCTGGCGCACAATGTCTTCAAGGGTCTGCCCGGCATTGAGCATCAGCGCAGAGAGCTCGCCCGTGACGGGCACACCCAGCTCGCTCAGGCGCTCGGGGTCGACGCGCTTGGGCTGGTTGGTCAGTCCGTCGAGGCCCAGCGAATCGGCCAGTCGCATGGCCGGGTCGATGGTCAGCACCACGGCCTTCTTGCCCATGGCGGCCGCGCGCAGCGCGAGTACGGCGCTGGTCGTTGTCTTGCCCACACCGCCAGAGCCGATGCAGATGATCACTTCCTTGCGGCGTACGAGTCCTTCGAGCGTCAGCATGCCTTACTCCTGTGCCATTCCCTTGGTGATGGTATCGGCAATGCCGTCGATGGTGTTCAGGTCGAAATTCTTCGAATAGATGAACGGAATCCTCATGAAACGCATCGGGTGTTCAAGAAGGCGCGCGATCTGCCGGCGGTTGATGTCCGAGCGCTCGCTCTGGAATGCGGCCGTCTCCAGCAGCGACTCCACTGCGCCGGCATCACCGAGGGCGGCGGCGAGTTTCTCGCTCCCCGCCTCGTCGGCTTTGAGCTTTTCAAGCCCCTCGCGCTCGCTCTCCACGCCTTCGATTTCACCAAAAAGCGAGGGCTGAATCGCGTTGATGAAGATGTAGCCCAGCGGAATATCCAGGGCAGCCTTGGCGTTGCGCAGCAGGTCCAGCGTCTCGTTCACGGGCATTTCTTCGGCCAGGGTGACCACATTGAAGCAGGTCTTGTCGGGATCGATGATGGAATCGATCACCTTCTTGGCATCGCGCGCAAAGAACCCGGCCTTCAGAATGTCCACGAAGAGCTGGGAGATTTCCAGATAGAACAGCGAATGCCCGGTCGTCGGGCCGTCAAAGATGATCTGGTCGTAGCGGGGCCTGCCCGAAGAGCTGCGCGCCTGCTCCAGACACATGATCCGGTACATGATCATGAATTCCTTGACGCCCGGGAAGAAGTGCAGCGTGTTGCGCACGAAGGGGAAGCGGAAGGCCGCGTTGTAGATCATCTCCAGCCGTACTTTCTGGAGGACGCAGTCCTTCATGCAGCTATCGGCGTCGAGATTGGCGGCGTGGATGTTCGGAAACACCTCGCGCGGCTCAAAGCCCACGTCCGGGGTGTTGAAGATTTCGGTAATGCGCGCCTTGGAGTCCGAGCGGGTAGCCGCCTCGACAATGAGTACGCGCTTGCCCGCGCGCGCCGACATCCTTGCCAGCGCCGCACAGATCGTGCTTTTTCCCACACCTCCCTTGCCGGAGATGATCAGTATTCTTTTATCGAGCAAATTCATGTGGTTCTTGAGATGTCCTGAGACCCGGAGAGTATAGGTAGGCCCCTCCGGCGAGTAAACCCGGCACATTGCCGGGAGTTCCCCAGGGGCCCAGGCGGCATCGGCAGCCGTGACGCTCCTCAACGCCCCGCGCCATCTCAGCGTGCACGTGCTCGTGCACCTGCACGTGCACGATTTGGAGCCCGGCTGTTACCCCATCACCGGGGCTTCAGCTTTGCCAACACCTCGTAGGCCCGATCGAAGGACGCCGGCGCGGGGCATTCGACCTGCAGGTCATCAACCCCGGCGACGCCCTGCACACGCAGCAGCCGCGCATGCAGATACAGCCGCTCCTCGCAGCCCTCGGGCAATTCGCGCGGGTTCTCCCCCTCCAGATTCCCGTAGAGCGGGTCACCCACCACTGCATGACCCGCCGCCTCGGCATGGGCGCGGATCTGGTGGCGCACGCCGGTCTCGATACAGATGCGCGCGCGTGTAACAGCCGCGCTTCGCACAAGCGGCGTGATCCGCGTGAGCGCCGGGCGAATCCCGCGCAGCCCCTTGGCCTTTCCCGGCGCGCTAATCACTTTCACCCGCGGCGAGCGGCGCCCGCGCATTCCGATCTCCCAGTCCAGGGTGAGCGCCCCGGGCAGTCCGCCCCAGAGCAGCGCTTCGTAGTCTTTTTCGACGGCACCGGGCTGGGAAAAAGCCGCGCGCAGGGCGGCGTAGGTCTGCGCATTTCGCGCGACGAGCAGCACGCCCGATGTAGCGGTGTCGAGCCGGTGGACCTGCCCGGCCGGGCGCGGTCCCTCACCCAGCTCACAGACTTCGGGGAATCTCTCGCGCAGCCATGCCACCAGCTCCGAGGGCTCGCCGCGCGCATGATCGACGCTGGGCACGCCCGCGGGCTTGTCCACCACCAGGACATCTTCGCGTTCAAGCAGGATGGAAAAGCTCACTGGTTGCCCGGGATTCCCGCACGCGGCGGGAGCGTATCGAAGACGCGGGCGACAAGCCGCGCCGCAAGGCGCTCGAACTCATCCTCACCGCCGGCGCGAAAACTTTCCTGGGGATGGCCCTGACGAGTCTCGCGACTCAGGCTCTCGCTGTGTTCATCCACGCGCCAGAGCTCCGTGCCGTCGGCCGCCACCAGCCGAAAACCCGCCGCCACGGTGTAGTCGCTTGCATAAATGCGCGCGCGGTAGTCCCAGCGCAGCACCGTGATGTGGAGCAACGCATCGACGCCGAGCTGCGCCGCCAGCGCTGCCGGATCGCCTGCGGGCTCGGTCTCGCCGAGCGCAGCCTTCACCTCCAGTTCGCGCAACACCTCGTAGCCCGCAGCTTCCAGCAGCAGCGCGCTCTGTTCGGCCAGCTCCTCGCCGCCGGCCCCATCGCCCACGTTGCTACGGGGCGCAAGCACGGCGATCTTCTTCGGCGCATGGGCGGAATATTCCGGAGACAGATGCGCGCCGACCTGCGCGCAGGCCTGAAGCAGCGCCAGCATCGGCAGGATGCAAAGGACTGATCGGATGGAATGCTGAGAGTTCACGAGTGCCAGTCTAGCGCCCGAGTCGGGCGCCGCGCCACTAGCGGTTGGGCAGCTTGCCCAGCGCCTGGTCGATGGCCTGCACGGCGAAGGGCTCGTAGCTCATCAGCAGGAACTTCGCTGTCGAAGCAGCAGCCGCTTCGTGGTCGTCCCACTTATTGAGCTCAACGTATTTGACGCCGTCTTCCTGGAGCAGCCAGAGCTGGCCGCCGTCCTGCCCGCTGAGGACTTCGTAGCTGCCGGCCACGCTGATTTCGTTGTAGACGTAGAGGGTGCGCTTGCCCCACTCGGCGACCGTGGCATAGAGCAGGCCGTCGCACTCGAGCTCCTTGGCAAGCTCCAGCGGATCGGCGGCCATGATCTGTCCGCCTTCATCGGGGTTGATGTCGAAGTTCTCGATCAGAATCTTGTCGACAAAGTCGCGCGGGGGAACGCGGTAGCCCTTGGCCGGAAGCTTTTCTTCAAGCAGCCGGCGGAAAACCGCGGGGGCCTCACCGTCGGTCGATTCATTCTGCACCGGAAGCACTGCCATGCAGGAGGGCTTGAGCTGTTCCCACTCGGGCGCAAGAACCGCCTTCTTCCCGCCGCAGGCAGACGTGGTTGCAACAATGGCAAGCAGGGCGACGGACGCCCGGAAACGATGAATTGCGTGGCTCATGGCTTTCCCCCGGTGTCCCCGCAAGCCGTCCCCGGACGGCTCGCACCGATCGCTACATATATCCAGCCCGCGGGC
>JAGRBM010000161.1 GCA_020434085.1 Chrysiogenia bacterium
TCGCGCTGAATGACTTCACGATCGATGAGCCGCGCGGCCTCCTGCTCGGTCAGCAGCCGGAGCGCCTCGGGCACCTTCACGCTGCGGCGCTTGGTTTTCTTGCCGCCGCCGAAGGCATTGCCGAGGCCGCCGAGCAGTTCCGAGAGATCGAATCCCATTTCCTCCATGCCCTGGGGCGTGAAGACCTGGGTCATTGCCTTCGAGGAAACCGCCACGTCGATCTCCACGTCGCGATCGTCGAGCTTGCCGCTGCGCAAGAGCTTGCGGAGCTTATCGCGGGTGGAGCTGCCGGTCTCGACTACCTCGGCGCCGCCCTGCTCGCCCGGAGCGCCGGCGGCAAAGACGCGCGGCGCCTCTTCCTCTGGCTGCGGTTCTTCATCGCGCGGGAGAAGCACATCGAGCAGACGCTCTTCGGCAAGGCGCTGCGCCTCGGGTACGACGCGCTCGCGCTCTTCGGCCTCGACGAGCTTGACGCCCGCCTCGGTCAGGTCGCGGATCATGGACTCGACGTCTTTTCCCACGTAGCCCACTTCGGTGAACTTGCTGGCTTCGACCTTTAGAAACGGCGCGCCCGCGAGCTTTGCCAGGCGGCGGGCGATCTCCGTCTTACCCACACCGGTGGGCCCGATCATGATGATGTTCTTGGGCGTGATTTCCTCGCGCAGCTTCTCATCCACGCGCTGCCGGCGCCAGCGGTTGCGCAGCGCGATGGCAACGGCCTTCTTCGCAGGCCCCTGCCCGATGATGAACTTGTCGAGCTCGGCGACGATCTCGCGCGGGCTCAGATTCTCGATGGCCTCGCTCACTCGCTGGCCTCCAGGTCGGATACGACGATGTCGTGGTTGGTGTAGATGCAGATGTTGGCGGCAATGTGCAGCGCGCGGTCGGCAATCTCATGGGCGGAGAGGTCGGTGTTCTCGATGAGCGCCGTGGCCGCGGCCTGCGCGAAGGGCCCGCCGCTGCCGATGGCGAGAATTCCCTTCTCCGGCTCGATCACATCGCCGGTGCCGGAGACGAGGTAGCTCTCCTTGGCATCGGCGACGATAAGCATGGCTTCGAGATTGCGCAGCATCTTGCTGGTGCGCCACTGCTTGGCCAGCTCCACCGCCGCGCGGCGCAGGTTGCCGTTGAATTCCTCGAGTTTGGCCTCGAAGAGCTCGTAGAGCGTGATCGCATCGGCCGTGGCCCCGGCAAAGCCGGTGATGACCCGTCCCTCGTAGAGGGCGCGCACCTTGCGGGCGCTGTGCTTCATGACCGTGTTGCCAAGGCTGACCTGCCCGTCTCCGGCGATGGAGACCTGGTTGCCGCGGCGCACGCAGAGAATGGTTGTCGATCTGATTTTGGGATTCTTCATGGCATGTTTGGACGCGCGGCAGGCAGAGGCCAAAAAACCGGGCGAGTTCTTTGTTTGGTGCTTGATCCGCCCCGGGTCAAGGGGGGCAGCGGGAAATGGGCCTGAGAGCTGCGCAGAGCGCTCGCTCAAGCGCTCTCTTTGGCATCTCGCGCCCGCGGGTGGGCGCGGCGGTAGACCTTCTGGAGGCTCTCCAGATCCACGTGGGTATAGCGCTGGGTCGTCGAGAGCGAGGCGTGTCCCAGCAGTTCCTGGATGGCGCGAAGGTCCGCGCCGCCCGAGAGCAGGTCGGTCGCAAATGAGTGCCGGAGCGCATGTGGAGAGATTTCCTCGGGCAGGCCCGCATCGCGGGCGTATCTTTTTACGATGCGCGCGATCTGGCGCGAGGAGAGCCCCCTGCCCTGGCGGCTCACCAGCAGGGCCGTACAGGTTCCAGCCTTTGCGCCCGCGAGCAAACCCTTCCGGGCTTCGAGCCATTCCTTCAAAAGATCGGCAGTGATTTCGGCAAAGGGAACGACGCGGTCCTTGCCGCCCTTGCCCTCACGCACATGAATGAGCCGCTCTTTGAGGTCCACGTCGCGCAACTCCAGTGCGGCGACCTCGGACAGGCGTAGGCCCGAGCCGTAGAGCAGTTCGAGAATCACCCGGTTGCGAAGGTCGCGGTGCGGGTCAGTGTCGGCGCCGCCGCTGTCCATGAGGCTCTCGCTCTGGTCAGGGCTCAGGAAAGCCGGGAGCTTCTTCGCACGCTTGGGCGTGGCGACCGAGTCGGCGGGGTTGGCGCCCAGGATCTTGCGCTCCATGCACCAGCGAAAGAAGGTGCGAAGCGCCGATAGTTCGCGCGCGGTGGTCGACTTGCTCACCTCGCCGTGGCGATGCGCCAGGTAGCGCCGCACGTCCAGGCGCGTCAGCTTCCCCAGTTCCCCTTGCGTGGGAAGCGTCTCTTCGTCGCCCGAGATGAAGTGAAAAAAGCGCTCAAGATCGCGCAGGTAGGCGCGCGAGGTATTGGCAGAGCCGTTGCGAACGCTCGCCAGATGCTGTTCAAATTCGGCCAAAAACGCTTTCATTACAGGCACTTATAGCACGATTCCGCCCTTTTCACCAAGAAACTTCGCCATCTCCTCGCGGGCGCGCTCCACATGGAAGAGCCGGCGTTCGGCCTTGCCGCGGGCGCGTTTTTCAAGGGGGTCGAAAAGCCCGAAGTTGAAGTTCATGGGCTGGAAGATCTCCGGGTCGGCCTCGCGCAGGTAACGCTGGAGCGCGCCGATGGCTGTGTTGGCCGGCAGCAATACCGGCGGCGCGCCGCGAAGCGAACGCTCCACGTTCTCGGCAGCGATGAGTCCCATGACCACCGCCTCGACGTATCCCTCAACGCCCGTGAGCTGCCCGCCGATGTAGAGATTGTCCTGGGCCTTGATCCGAAGCGCTTCATCCAGAACGAGCGGCGCGTTCACAAATGTATTGCGGTGCACCGATCCAAGGCGCACGAACTCGGCGGCTTCGAGACCCGGGAGCATGCGGAACACCCGCTCCTGCTCGCCGTAGCGCATCTTCGTCTGGCAACCCACCAGGTTGTAGAGCGTAAAGGCGCGGTTCTCGGCGCGAAGCTGCGCCACTGCGTAGGGACGCCTGCCCGTGCGCGGGTCGGTCAGGCCGATCGCGCGGAAGGTACCAAAGCGCAGCGATTCGGTTCCCTTTGAGGCAATCTCCTCGATTGGCTGGCAGGCCTCGAAGGGCCGGATGTTCTCAAAGTCCGCGTAGGGAACTTTCCCCGCTTCGAGGAGCGCGCTCACGAAGGCGTGGTATTCCTCCTCGCTCATGGGGATGTTGAGGTAGTCCTCGCTCTCACCGCGATCATGCCGATTGGCGCTGAAGACGATGTCGCGGTTGATCGAGTCGGCCTCGACAATGGGGCTGATCGCATCGTAGAACGCGAGGTTCGTCGTGCCGGTTATATCAGCAAGAGACTGGGCCAGTCGTCCGCTGGTGAGCGGCCCCGTTGCCAGGATCACCGGCACGTCCGTGGGAAGCTCGGTGAACTCCTCGCGGCGCAGCTCGATGAGCGGCTCTTCCTCGATCTTCTTCGTCACGAGGGCGGCGAACTCGTCGCGGTCCACGGCGAGCGCATCGCCGGCCGGAACGCGCGTGGCCTGCGCGCACTCGAGAATCAGCGAACCCAGCGCGCGAAGCTCTTCCTTGAGCAGTCCTTGCGGCGTGCTCTCACGGTCGGATTTCAGAGAGTTGGAGCAGACGATCTCGGCGAGCCGGTCGCTCTGGTGCGCTTCGGTGGGCTTTACCGGGCGCATTTCAAAGAGCGTGCAGGCGATCCCGCGACGCGCGAGCCGCCACGCCGCCTCGGCCCCCGAGAGGCCGCCGCCCACCACGATTGCGCGTTTCTCACTCATCTGTTTCATCCAAACTACAAGCGCCCGCTGCCTCTCGGCACCGGGCGCTTGGTGGTCTCACTTTAACTGCTCGCTCAGCTCGCCGCCTCGGCGCCCTCTTCCTTGTCGGTCTCCCACTCGGGATCGTCGAGGAACTTCTCGTAGTGGCACTCTTTTTCGGGGCACGCCAGGTGGTGGCCCTTCTTCTTGGTCGTCTTCTCCACGAGGTAGTGCGAACCGCAGTCAGGGCATTTCTCGGGAACGGGCTTGTACCAGGCAACGAAATCGCACTTGGGGAACTCGCCGCAACCGTAGAAAATTTTCTTGCGCTTGCTGGCGCGCTCGACCACCTGTCCCTTGCACTTGGGACACTCCACGCCGATGGGAAACGGCTTGGTAAAGTCGCACTTGCCCTTGTAGTTCTCGCAGGCGATGTAGCGCGCGCCGGTCCATGCGCGGCGCAGCGTGAGCTTGCCGCCGCACTTGTCGCAGGTGCCCGGATAGGGCTCGGCGTTGGCCGCCTCATCCACAGGCGCCACCGAGCCGTCCTCGTTGCGCTTGAAGTTCATGGTGCCCTTGCACTCGGGGTAGTTCTTGCATGCAAGGAATTCCCCGAAGCGGCCCCACTTGATAACCATCTTACCCTCGCACTTGGGGCAATCAATGTCGGTATCGATCTGCTGGCCGCGCACATCGCGCATCAGCTCGCCGGCTTTTTCCAGGTTCTCGTTAAACGGCGTGTAGAAATCGCGGAGGGCTCCCACCCACTCACGCTTTCCTTCGGCCACTTCGTCGAGTTCTTCCTCCATGCGGGCGGTGAAACCGATGTCCATCACCGTGGGGAAGTGCTCGATCAGCAGGTCAGTCACCAGCGTTCCCATCTCCGTGGGATAGAAACGGTTTTCCTGCTTGTTGACGTATTTCTTGTCCTGGATGTTCGCCATGATCGCGGCGTAGGTCGACGGGCGACCGATCCCCTCTTCTTCGAGGGATTTAACCAGACTCGCCTCGGTAAAGCGCGGCGGCGGCTGGGTGAAGTGCTGCTCGGGCAGAACTTCGTTGAGGGTGAGCTCATCGCCCTCGGCCATGTCGGGGAGCGACTTGTCGCCCTCGTCGCCTTCTTCGACCTTGTCACCCTCGTCATGGCCTTCGGTGTAGGCCTTGGTAAAGCCCGGGAACTTCATCACCGAGCCGGTCACGCGAAGGGTCAGCTCTTCGCTGCCCTCGCCTTCGGTCGGGGTGATGTCGATGCCGGTCTGGTCATAGACGGCGGGTGTCATCTGGCTGGCGAGGAAGCGCTGCCAGATCAGGCGATACAGGCGCAGCTCGTCGCGACCGAGATAGGACTTCACCTTCTCGGGCGTGTATTCCATGGAGGTCGGACGGATCGCCTCATGGGCTTCCTGCGCGCCCTTCTTCGCCCGGTAGGCGTTGGGCTTCTCGGGCACGTACTCGGCGCCGTAGTCCTTGTTGCCCAGAATGTAGTCGCGCGCGGCGGCCTGCGCTTCACCGGAAATGCGCACCGAGTCGGTTCTCATATAAGTGATGAGACCGACGGATTCGCCGCCGCCCACTTCCTGGCCTTCGTAGAGGCGCTGGGCGAGCATCATCGTCTTCTTGGCGCCAAAACGCAGCTTGCGCGCGGCTTCCTGCTGCAGCGTCGAGGTGGTGAACGGCGGCGCCGGACGGCGGCGGCGTTCCTTGCGCTCGATGCTGGTGATGCGGAACTTCGAGCTCTTGAGCTGCTTGACCAGTTGCTCGGCACGCTCGGTGTTGGGAATCTCGGGCTTCTTGCCGTCGATCTTCGAGAGCTGCGCGACAAAGGGCGGCGGATTGGTGTGCGAGAGATCGACACCGATGCTCCAGTATTCGACGGACTCGAATGCCTGGATCTCGCGCTCACGCTCGACAACAAGGCGAAGCGCCACCGACTGCACGCGTCCAGCCGAGAGACCGCGGCGCACCTTGTTCCACAGAAGCGGCGAGAGCTTGTAGCCCACGAGCCGGTCGAGGATGCGACGGGCCTGCTGGGCTTCGAAGCGCGCGAAGTCGATCTCGCGCGGCTCTTCCACTGCTTTCTGCACGGCGTTCTTGGTGATTTCGTGGAACTCGATGCGCGAGACGGGTTTGTCCTTGTCGAGTTCCTTGAGTTTCTCGGAGATGTGCCAGGCAATCGCCTCGCCCTCGCGATCGGGGTCAGTGGCGAGCAGGACGCGCTTGGCCGCCTTGGCCGCGCTCTTGAGTTCCTTGAGGACCTGGGCCTTGCCCTTGATGACGACATAGGTCGGCGCGAAATCGTGTTCGACATCAACGCCGAGCTTGCTCTTGGGCAGATCGATGATGTGACCCACCGAGGCCTTCACGTCGTAGCCGCGGCCCATGTATTTCTTGAGCGTCTTGGCCTTGGTCGGCGACTCGACGATGATGAGCGTGCCGGAGCCGCCCGTTTTCTTCGCGGCTTTCTTGGCGACCTTCTTCTTGGTCGCTTTCTTCGCCGTCTTCTTTTTAGTTGCTGCTGTAGTGGCCACCAGGATGTGCTCGCAATAATCCTCTGAGTTCGAGGCTCAGCAGTATAGGGGCGCCGCGCCCGGCGTCAAGCCCGGCATGTGCAAGCAATTCATCACGATGGAGCATCTGCCCCTGTGCGAGCGAGTCCATAAGTGCCCGTTCTTCTTCGGAAAGATCGGCTTTGGGAGCGGCTGCCCCCTGCGTTGAAAGAACTTGTTGTCGGGGCTCTGCGGGTCCTTGAGCGCGCTTGCCGGTATTTGCTTCAGGTAGCGATTCGAACACGTCATCGGCGTTTTCAACCAGCGCCGCCCCCTGTTTTAGAAACAAATGCGGCGCGCCGCTGCGCATGGAATGAATGGGTCCGGGCACGCAAAAGACCTGACGATTCTGCTCAAGCGCGTAACCGACGGTGATCATCGCGCCCGATTTTCGCGTGCCCTGCGTGAGCAGCACGCCCAGTGCAAGGCCGCTAATGATGCGGTTTCGCTGGCGAAAGTGCGCGGGCAGCGGTTGGGTGCCAGGCGCGAATTCACTGACAATCGCCCCGCTGCCCAGGATCTGCTTGCGCAAGGCGGCGCTCCCGCGCGGGTAATCGACATCGTGACCGCACCCGAGCACGGCGATGGTTCGCCCACCCGCCTCCAGCGCCGCGCCGTGAGCGACCTGATCGACGCCCATGGCCAGTCCGCTGATGATCGTGAGCCCGCGCCGCGCGAGCGCGCCGGCAAGTTCGCGGGTCACGCGCGATCCGTAGTGGTCGGGATTGCGCGTGCCCACGATGGCCAGGCTGCGTTCGTCGGCATCTTCAAAGCTCCCCTGAACAAAGAGCACGGGCGGTGGTGCGGGAATGTGTGCGAGCAAACGGGGATAGTCCGCGCTCGTGAGAATGCGCACGCCGAGCGCGTCGCAAGCCGCGATCTGGCGATCGATCTCCGCCCAGTCGGGCCCCGCGCAGATTAGGTCGGCTGTTTTGGGACCAATCCCCTCGATTTCGAGAAGGTGCTTGCGTGAGCACTCAAGAGCCCGCGCTGCAGTACCGAGCGCGCGCGTGAGGCTCTCAAAGAGAAGCGGCCCGACCTGGCGAATGCTCGCCAGCGCCAGGGCCGCTCGAATTTCTTCGTGACCGCCGGGGGGCACGGATCTCTCAGTTACCCTGGGCGACTTCGCTCTCCGCTGCAGAGCCCTCGGGCTCGAGTTCCAGCGGCGCAATGCTGATCTGGTCGCCGACGGCGACTTCGCGGCGACTGCTCGTAATCAGAGCGGTCGAGGTGGTCTCGTTGGTGCGAAGCACCACCGCTTCGCCGACAAAATACCGCGGAAGCGAGACATCATCGCCGACTTCCGGGTCTTCGACCTCACGGTTGGGACGGTAGATGTTGAAGACATTTCCGACTTCCACGCCGTCCTGGCTTCCCTTGTCGAGGTAGACAACGTCGTTCTGCACCATGGCCAGCTTGCGATCCTTCGTGCCGACGATCCAGCCGTTGATTTCCTGCTCGTTGGCCTTCAGACGAATGTCCGTTTCCACCTCGAACTCGGGCAGGATGCGGTCATAGGTCTCGATCCCCTCCAGCCGACGATTGCCGACGCTGACGTCTTCGTAAGCTTCGGTGATGATCGCGCTGGAAGTGCGCTCGTAGACTTCCTCGACCTGCACGCCGCCCACAATCTTGATCTGATGGCCGATGTAGTCACCGGTCACCGGATGTTCGACTTCCGAAGTGATGCGGAAGATCAGGAAGCGGTCGCCGGCGGCGACGCCGTTGATCTGGCCGCGGTTGATGAACACGCGGTCGCCCGTTGCGGCGCGGATTCGCGCCTGCTCGTCTTCCTGGCCAATGATGTAGCCCGACTGCTCGATCTCGTTTCCATCGAGCAGCGGCGCCAACCATCCGGCCGCCTGGGCACGCGAGTATTCAAGGACGTTGCGCTGACGGCGCGCCAGCACCTGGCGCTTCTTGCTGATGAGCTCGGTGGAGGCCTCATCGAAGATCTCGATCTCGTCGCGCTTGGTCAGTTGCTCAAGGAACTGGTCGCGCTCGGCCAGCTCGGCGGCGCTGGGTTCGACTTCTTCGATGACTTCAAACTCCACTTCCGTGGCGAATTCGTCTTCGAGAACCGGCTCTTCATCGGTTGCCGTCGCACGCTCGAGATCCGAGGGCGGAATCAGCTGCACCACCTGCTCGCTCACCAGGTCCCATTCGCGCGGATACACGGTGATGGGCTCACCCGGGTAAATCAGGTCGGGGTTGATGATCTGCGGGTTGTCGGCGTGAATGCGCGTCCACATGAACGGATCGTTCAAAAAGCGCGAGGAGATGTCCCAGAGGGTATCACCATTCTTGACGATGTAGACCTGCGGGGCCTCACCGGCGCCCTCGCCGATTACGTCGATGGGCACTTCCTGACCGGCGCCCATGCGCTGGACCATGTTGCGGCCCGGATCGCCCAGGTCCACGCCGCGCTGAACGCGGCGAACTTCTTCAAGCTCGGGGCTCACGGTACGGGGCTGCGCCTGGGTGCGGGCGCCCTCGTCGACGATGATCTCATCGCCCAGGACGTCTTCGCCCTCGGCTCCGGCGTCCATCGCTTCGGCGTCCGTGGCTTCGTCGCTCATCACCTCATCGGTCACGGCCTCTTCAGCCATCTGCGCATCGGGGTCGGTGACTTCGTCCTCGACGACGACTTCTACATCGCCCTCGACTCCGACATCGACCATGTCCTCATCCTGCGCGCGCACACTCACCGGAGTGAGCGCCAGCATCGCAGCCAGAGCCAGGGATCCCCATTTCACCGTCCACTTCATGACATGTCTCCCGAGTCCGCCAGGGACTCATCCGTCAAATCCGAAATCAACGCCCCGTCCCGGGATATCCGAGCAGGGTTTGCGTTTTCCCCGCAGCATCGCTGAAGGGGTAATCGTCGAGCAGCCGCTGGGCCGCATCTTTCGCCTTGCGTTCGTCGCCCAGCTTGCGGTGGCTCAGCGCCACCTTGAGCAGCGCATCGGGCGCCTTGTTTCCGCCCGGGTAGCGGCTGACCAGCTTGCTGAAGGCCACGATCGCATCGTCAAAAAGATCCTGCGAATAATAGCACTCACCCGCCCAGTAGAGCGAGTTATCGGCATAATCGTGGTCGGGCAGTTCTTTGGCGAAGTGCTCGAAGGCGCCGATGCACTCATCCCAGCGCCCTTCTTCGTAATAGCCAAGCGCCTGCTTGTAATAAGAGAGCGGATTGGTGATCGCGCCCGACATGGCCGCCGGTGCCTGCGCGGGCGCGGCGGGCTTGGCCGGTTTCGCCGGCGCGGCGGTGGCGACCTTCACCGGGGCCTCGGGCTGTCTTGCCGCCACGGGCTGCGCCGGCTTGGGCGCGGGCTTTGCCGCCGGAGGCGGCGGCGGAGGCTTGACCGCCTCGGGCTCCGCACGCGTGGCAGGCAGCGCCGGCTGGGGCTGGAGCTGCACGATCCGCATGGCCTGATTCTTCTTGACCGCCGCAATGTACTGGCGGTTGGTATCGACCTTGTCTTCAAGGATGAACTGCGAGTTGGAGAGTTCTTCAACCCGCGAAGACACCTCGGCCTGGCTGCGCTGCATGGCAGCGAGCTGACCTTCGAGTCGGCGTAGATCCGTTTCGAGTTTCTCGGTCTTGGAAGAGCAGGCGAGAGTACCCAAAAGGACCGCTATCGTGAGGACATACTTCGACATCGCGTCACTTCGATCGCGTTCCGTGGGCAGAAGGCGACCCCATAGTCGCACAGGCCCGGAGCGCCTGTCAAGAAATTCACGCTCAATTATGCGTCTTCTAAAGATAATTACGCATAATTATAGCTAATACAATCCCTCTCAGATAAATAGAGGTTTTCTCCTTCAACATACTGAAATTACACGACTTTGACAATTTTCTCTTGTGACCGCCCTCACACTTCCGTGGCCCGGGAACCACAAAAATACTGGACGAGCCGCGCCCTCTTCCGCTAGTTTGAGCGCGCTTCGAAGTAGTTCGGGGCCATTTTCCCCTCTCCCAAAGGAGTGCGAGCCGTGCCTGCTGAAGTAGATCCCGAGATCACCATCATCGAGAAGAACGAGGCCGGTATCATCGAGCAGTTCCAGGTGAAGTCGCCCTACACCGGCTACACCACCTACTTCTATGTGAAGGTCCACGGCGAAGTTGCCCGTTCCTTCTCCTCGGAGAAGGCCGCGCGCAAGTATCTCTATGATCGCACGCACAGCCTGCGCGCGCGCAACCAGTCGACCTACGCCCGCTAAAATCTGCGTTTTTCCCGCCCAAAGGCGGGTCAGGAGCAAAATCCCCGGCCGAAAAGCCGGGGATTTTTTTGCGCGGCACGCGCTGGCCCCACCCGCTGATCCTTGATAAGGAAATGCCATGAGAATTCCGACACAGACTCGTTTCCCTGCCAGCAGATGGCTTGCGTGCATGGTGGCCTGCGCCCTGCTGACCGGTTGCGCCCTTCCCCCCATCCAGAACGCTGCCGGCGCGGGTGACCTGCCCCAGGTCGAGTCGCTGATCGCTGCCGGGACCGATCCCAATCAACCCAACGCCTTTGGCTGGACGGCCCTGCACAATACAGCGGCGAAGAATCCCGCCAACGCTACCGAAGTCGTGAAGGCGCTCATCGCCGCGGGCGCCAATCCCGATGCCCGGACCTTTGATGGCTACACGCCGCTCCACACAGCGGCGTCTATGAACCGGACGAAAATCGCGAAAGCCCTCGTCGAGGGCGGCGCCGACCCACGCGCGACGGCGCCGAACGGGCTGACGCCCCTGGATCTGGCACGTCAGCAGGGCGCGCTCGAAACGGTGAAGTATCTCGAAGGGGTCCTCGCCCCCGCCCCGGTCCTGGCGATGCCCGCTTCCGGGCGGCCGCGCGGCGTGGCCGTCTACCCCTTCTCGGCCAAGGGCAAGGTCGACGGCGCGCTGGCCGAGGGACTGACCTCTGTCTTTATGAGCAAGCTTGCCGGCAGTCCGTGCGTGCGCATCGTGGCCGAGGACATCATTCGCGACCTGGCCAGGCAGCAGGGCCTTGAGCAGTCCTGCGGCACCGAATCGTGCCAGATCGACCTGGCCAGTCAGGCAAAGGCCGACGTGCTCATTCGCGGCGATCTGGTTCAGGTGGGCGAGACCTATGTGCTCACGACCATTGTCGTGGATCTGGCATCGAAAAAGACACTGCTGAGTGACAACGTGCGTTCAGTGGAAACCGAACTGCTCGATCAGACCGAGATGCTGGGAACGAAAGTGGCGCAGGAATTTGTGTGCGGATCCGAGTAGGAATGCGCAGGCGCCCTACTCGGGCTCGTTGAACTTGGCGGCAAAAAGCTTGCACATGGCGTCGAGCAGTTCCTTTGCCTGATTGCCGCTGGTGCGAATGAGCACCTTCTCGCCCTTGGCGGCCGCCAGGGTAAGCACGCCCATGATGGACTTCCCGTTGACCTCGTAACCGTCTTTGGAGAGGTGGAGCTCGGCGTCCTTGAACTCCTGGGCGCGCTTGACCAGCAAACCGGCCGCCCGCGCGTGCAGGCCCAGTTTGTTGATTACCTCGACCTCTGCGCGCAGCTCGCTCATTGGGCCTTGGCCTTCATGGGCGGTGTGGGCAGGCTGAGGATTTCGCGCGCCAGGGCGATGTTCTTGCGACCGGCTGCCTTGAGATCGGCGGCGACGCCGCTGAGGGTGGCTTCTTCGGAGCGGGCGGTAACGAGCTTGAGCAGCATGGGCAGGTTGACGCCCGAGAGCACTTCGACTCCGCCTTCGGAGTCATCAAGATAGCTCATGGCCAGGTTCGAGGGCGTGCCGCCGAACATATCGGTGAGCACGAGCAGGCCCTTGCCCAGGTTGAGGCGCGAGACGGCCTCCTGCATCTGGTTCTGGACCTCTTCGGGGGCATCCTGCGGGCCAACCCCGATGGTCTCGACATGCTCCAGCTTGCCGGCGATGATCTGCGCCTGCTCAAGCAGACTACTTCCCACGGTTCCGTGGGTGACAATGAGCACGCCGATCATGTTGGAGACCCCTCAAAATGCTGTGTTTGGCGCCCCGCGAGCCTGCAAATCAGGTTCGGGGCAGGTCCCGGTGGATGACCCGGATGGCGTGGCCGCGCTCGAGCAGCCACTGCTCTGCCCACCGGACCAGCGAGACGCTGCGATGCTGACCTCCCGTGCAGCCAAATGCAATGGCCAGATAGGCCTTTCCCTCGGCGGCGTAGGAGGGCAGCAGGAAGTCCAAAAGGCCCTTTAAGTGGCCCAAAAAGGCCTCCGTGGCGTCCTGCTCGATTACGTAGCGGTAGACGCTCTCTTCGCGGCCGTCCTTGTCCTTGAGACTTTCCACGAAATAGGGGTTGGGCAGAAAGCGCACGTCAAAGACCAGATCGGCCTCGGTGGGCACCCCGCCCTTATAGCCAAAGGACATGAGCGAAATGACCATGTCGCGCTCATCCCCGTCGGAGTAGGTCTCGCGCACCCAGTCGCGCAGGTCGGCGCCGTTGAAGCTGCTCGTATCGATGGTCCGGTCGCTGGCCTCGCGAATGGGCTCGAGGTAGTCGCGCTCGGCTGTAATCACCTCCGCGGGAGCCCGGTCGTGCCCCAACGGATGCTGGCGGCGGGTCTCGCGGAAGCGCCGGATGAGAATCTCGTCGCTGGCCTCGAGAAAGAGGATGTGCACCGGGTAGCCCCGCCGGCGGAGCTCTTCGAGCACGGGAATCATTTCTTCGAGAAACTGGCGCTGGCGGATGTCCATGCCGACACAAATCCGGCGGACCTCCGAATTGGGCTGGTCGCAAAGTTCGACGAATTTGGGCAGCAGCGCCGGCGGCAGGTTGTCGATACAGAAGTGGTCGAGATCCTCGAAGGCGCGCAGGGCCGTCGTCTTGCCGGCGCCCGAGAGGCCCGTTACCACGGTGATGTGAGTCTGTTTCATTCGATTTCGCCCAACTTCCGCTCGTTTGCCCGCGCCGAGAGATTCTCCAACAGTTTGTCCTGAAATTCCTTGGCCGAGTGGATGCCCTGCAGCCGAAGAAGCTGGTTGCGCGCGGCAACCTCGACGATGGAGGCAATGTTGCGTCCGGGCGAGACCGGCAGGTGCACGTACGGCACCTTCACGTCCAGGATCTCCCGAAACTGCTCGTCCACCCCTACCCGCTCGACCGATTCGATCTTGTCCCAGGCAATGAGTTCGAGACACAGCTCGATCTTCTTGCGCTCGCGAACGGCCGAGACGCCGAACAGGTCTTTTACATTGAGAATGCCCAGTCCGCGAATTTCGATGTGGTGACGAATGAGTTCCGAGCCGCGGCCGATCACGTCGCCGCGGCGCCGCACTACCTCCACCACGTCGTCGGCCACAAAGCGATGGCCGCGCAGAATCAGGTCGAGTGCGACCTCGCTCTTGCCGATACCGCTGTCGCCGAGCAGGAGAATTCCCACCCCGAAGATGTCGATGAGCACGCCGTGAAGGGTCGAGCGCGGGGCCAGCTCTTCATCGAGCGCCGAGCGCGCGTGGGCACTGAATATTGCCGTATCGAGTTCGCTGCGCAGCAGTGCCACGCCGTAGCGGTCGGCCAGCTCGCGAAGTGCCGCCGGGCCCTCGGCCCCCCAGGTGATGACGACGGCCACGGGCTTGCGCTCGAAAAACGCGCCGGCCTTGTCTTCCATTTCCTGTGTGGGGAGGCTTTCGAGATAGGCGATCTCGGCCTGGCCGAGCACCTGGATGCGGTCGGGCCGGAAATGGTCGAAGAAACCGGTCAGGTGCACGCCCGCCTTGGCGAGCTTTTCGCTCTCAATGCGGCGCGAGAGCCCGGCCTTGCCCGCTACCAGCGAGAGCTGCAGGCCGAAGCGCTCTTCGTCGAGCAGGTGCTCGACAGGGATGTCGGTGGTCATGGCCCCCTCCAGGGTGCCTCGCCGCTCTTCAGGACTTCGAGGCTTCCTCGGAGATGATACTCACGATTGCGTCCCGATCGGAAGCCTCAATGAGGGCCTGGCGTACCTGGGGCTGTTTAAAGATGCGCGAAACCCGCGCCAGGGCCTTGAGATGCTTGCCCGCGTCGTTTTCCGGGGCGATCAGCACGACGAACAGGTGGGTGGGCTTGCCATCGCGGGATTCGAAGTCGATTCCTCGCGTCGAGCGGGCCACGCACATCACCATGTCTCGCACGTCGCGGTGCTTGCCGTGGGGAATGGCCAGGCCTTCCTCGATTCCGGTGGAACCGAGTTCCTCACGCTCGACGAGGATCTGGAAGATCTCCTCGGCGTTGAGTTTGTGCTCGGCGGCAATGAGCTCGGCTGCCTCGCGCAGCACCGCTTGCTTGGTCTCACCCTTGAGGTCGGTGAGAATAAGTTTCGGATCCAATAGGTCCCGGATTTCCATGGGTCTTCCTGCGCAAAATAAAGGGCCCTGGGACGCCGGCTACGGCCCCGCCACATTTATCCGCCTTGTTGAGAGCTTTGCTAGAGAGCCGGATCGATCAGGCCGTAGGCACCGTCCTTGCGCTTGTAAAGCACGTTGATTTCATCGGAGGTGTCGTTGCGAAACACCAGGAATTCATGGTTGCGCATGCGCTCGAGCTGAAGCAGCGCTTCGTCGACACTCATGGGCTTGACGTGAACGCCCTCGGGGCGGATCACCTGGGGCTCACGCACGATGCGAGCGCGGGTTGTTTCCGAGAGCGGCGAGTCCACCAGCGCGTCGAGCGCCCCGTGGTGCGAGATCGTCTGGTGACGTTTGCCCGTGGGCGCGCGCTTGTGACGGCGAAGCTGCTTCTCAATCCGGTCCATCATGCCGTCGATGGAGGCATACATGTCCCGGCTGGTCTTCTCGCCCTGGCAGATGATACCGTGGGCGTTGATGTTCACATGGGCGCGGTGCCGGTCTTTCTCGGACTCAAGCACGACGTGGGCGGTGATGGGATCTTCAAGGTACTTGCGCACCTTTTCGATCTTTTCTTCCGCGTAGTCTTTGAGGGCTTTGGTCGGGCGAAGTTTGCGAAACGTTACGTGAACCTGCATGCGAGTGGGAACTCCCTGAATGGCGCGCAGCTCGGAGGTGCGGTTGGAAGCAGCCTAAGCCGATTGCTTCCGCTTGGATGAAGAGCTGATCCCCAAGCTCTCCCGGTATTTTGTGACGGTCCTCCGGGAGATGTCAATGCCCTGCCGGCGCAGCAGCTCGACGAGCTGGATGTCGGTATAGGGCTTGTGGGGCGGCTCGCTACCAACAAGCTGCTTGATTTTGTCCTTGACGCTCTCGGAGGCAACCGAGCCACCCGAGGTCGTCGAGATACCTGAATTGAAAAAATACTTCAGCGGGAAAATCCCGCGCGGCGTATGCACGTATTTGTTGGAAGTCACGCGGCTCACCGTGGATTCGTGCATCTCGATGTCCTCGGCGATGTCGCGTAGCACCAGCGGCTTGAGATACTCGATGCCGTAGTCGAAGAACTCGCGCTGGTATTTCAGAATCGATTCCATCACCCGGTAGATGGTGCGCTGGCGCTGGTGGATGCTCTTGATCAGCCACAGGGCGCTTTTCATCTTTTCCTGGATGTATTCCTTGGCCGCCCCGCCCCCTTCGCCGGCGCCGTTGCTCAGCGCTTTCTTGTAGTAATTGCTCACCTTGAGCTTGGGCAGGCCGTCCTCGTTCTGGGTGATGACGTATTCGTCTCCGACCTTGATCACGTAGAGGTCGGGGACGACGTACTGTGTTTCCATTTCGGGAAACGCGCGCGCGGGGCTCGATTCCAGGCCGCGCAGCAGGTCGACGGCATTCTTAACCTCTTCGAGGGAGCGGCGCGTCTTGCGGGCGATCTGCTTGAACTTCTTTGCTTCGAGCAGCTCGCGGTACTCGGTGAGAATCTCCCAGGCCAGCCCGCCCTTTTCGCCGACCACTTCGAGCTGCGAGAGCAGGCACTCTTCGAGCGTGCGCGAGCCCACGCCCGCCGGGTCCATGAGCCGGATCTTGGCACGCACGGCCTCCGCCTGCTCTGGCGTGCATTCGCAGGTCTCGCAGATTTCTTCGGGGCTCGCGTCGAGGAATCCCTCACCATTGAGATTGCCGACGATGTAGGCGGCGATGTTGCGCGCGAAATCGTCAAAGTCCCCCATGCGGATCTGCCAGAGCAGGTGCTCGGAGAGGGACTCGGGACGGGTGATCGAGTTCTGGAGAAAATCGCGGGTCTCATCGTCGAGGGCCGAAGCGATGCGGGGGGCGCCGCTCTCCATGTTGTAGGACTCGAAATAGGTCTGCCAGTCGAAGTCGTTCATTCCCTCGCCGGCCTCGCCGGTAACGGGGGCCTCGGGCGTGGCGGTCTGCTCGTAGGGATTGGCTTCGAGTTCGTCGCGGGAGGGGCGCTCGAGGGTTTCCTCCAGAACGGGGTTCTCCATGAGTTCCTGGGAGATGTGTTCGGCCAGCTCCATCCGGTTGAGCTGGAGCAGACGGATCGCCATCTGCAGCTGCGGCGTCATCACCAACTGCTGCGAAAGCTTGACCTGCTGTCTCAGTTCGAGAGCCATTTCCCCAGTAATCCCATGCAGTTACGCAGTTAAAAGGGGCCGATTCCCACATTTTTCCGCGCTATGCAGATAATATACCATTGCCTTTGTCAGCCGTAAATATTGACAAAGGCAAAAGTTAGGCCAAGACAGCAGGTTGGCTGGAAAGATTTATCAATGAATTGGGCGACGGCGCGCCCGGGGGCGCAGACTACTTGAAGTCCGGCAGCGCGGCGGCTTTCTCGCGCAGCTCGGCAAAGAGCGCCGCCTCGGCCGCGCCATCGAGTCCCCCGCCCTCACGGAGCTTCTCAAGCCGCTTGTGATAAGGCCCGAGCAGCGCCTGGTAGTGTTCAAGAATCAGTGCCACGCGATCATGCAGATGCACGCGAATGAGATCCCGCAGGGCCTTGCGCTTTACGAGCGGAATCTCCATCGCGGCGATGTTTTCGATCTGGCGGCATGCGCGCTCAACGATGCCGCTCTCACGAAACACCTGGTAGTGCAGAAGCTGCGCGCCGCGAAGCGCGTCGGTGCGCGCGCGCCAGGCCTCGCGGTCCGCCTCCGGCAGCGCCCGCGTCACCTTGGGCGAGGGAAGATCCAGACGAATCGGAAGCCCGCAGCGGCGCACGTCCATCACGATTCCGACCTCCACCTGATCGAGTCCGTCCAATTGATCTTTGGTCGGTGCACTGAAGGCGAAGTCATAGTCGAGATCGATGCGCTCACTGAGATTCCACGAAAAGCGAAGGGGATTGCCGAGCATGAAGTCGCCGAGCGCCTGCTCGGCGGCATCGAGCGAATCGGCGCGCAACTC
This sequence comes from Chrysiogenia bacterium, assembly GCA_020434085.1. NCBI lineage: Bacteria > Pseudomonadati > Chrysiogenota > Chrysiogenia > Chrysiogenia bacterium. Next base: position 17,545 of record JAGRBM010000161.1, read on the forward strand.
GAAGTAATCGACCCGCGGCTTGCCCTGCTGCGCGAGTGCCGGCGTTGCAAGCAGAACCACCACCAGCATCGCCATCGCGTATCGAATCATGCTCAACCTGCCTTCCGCGCCTACTCCACTTCCATGGATTGCACAGAAAATTCGCAGATGTAAGGGCTCTTCTGTTATACTTGGAGAACCACACAACGAAACGGGCGGGTTTCCAGAGTCGTTCCCTCATGGATGCGCGCCGGTTTGAGGCGCGAGCATCGTGACAGAGCAGCGTTCCATCGAAATTCTTGTTGTCGACGATTCCCCCACCATGCGGCAGCTCGTGGTTCACGGACTGCGGCGGCTTCCGGGCGCAAAGCTCGAAGAGGCCGGCGACGGGGTTGAGGCCTGCAAGAAACTCGCGGGCAAGGTCTACGACCTCGTGATGCTGGACATCAACATGCCGCTGCTGGACGGGCTCAAGGTCCTGGCCCACATCCGCTCCTCGAAGAACAATGCAACGACCGCCGTCATCATGCTCACCACCGAGGGCGGCGAGGTTGAAAAGCAGCGCGCCGGCGAGCTGGGCGCCAACGCCTATCTGACCAAGCCCACGCAGGCCATGGTCCTCCAGCGCACGGTCAAACAGATTCTGGGCATCGGATAACTGATTCCTGAGTCAGATTCGGTAGATAGCGCGCCTTGCGCATTGCCCGCCCCCGCGCCGCTTGCTAGTCTGCTGCTCGCTTTGGGGCCGGCACCCCGCACACTCCTCACAGATTTCACCACCCGCTCAATGAAGCAGCAGACCGGTGCCGACGCTCCCATCCAACAGGAGGAACCCGGACCATGGCCGGCGATACGCTACTCGACTTCTACAATCTCGATGAACTGCTCACCCCCGAAGAAAGACTCGTGCGCGACAGCGTGCGCTCGTGGGTGCAGGAGAAATTCATGCCGCGCGTCCAGCAGAGCTTTCGCGATGGCACCTTCCCCACCGAGCTGATTCCCGATCTCGGGGAGCTGGGCATCTTCGGCGTCACCATCAAAGGCAACGGTTGTCCGGGTCTCTCGTACGTGGCCTACGGACTTGCAATGCAGGAAATCGAAGCCGCCGACTCGGGCCTTCGCAGCTTTGCCTCGGTGCAGGGCGGCCTCTCCATGACGGCCATCGATCTTTTCGGCAGCGATGAGCAGAAGAGCAAGTATCTTCCCGAGCTCGCCAGCGCGCGCATGCTCTCGTGCTTTGGCCTGACCGAACCCGACTTCGGCTCGAATCCCGGCGGCATGCTCACCCGCGCGGCAAAAGACGGCGACGAGTGGGTATTGAACGGCACGAAGATGTGGATCACCAACGGCAGCGTGGCCGACATCGCCGTGGTGTGGGCCAAGACCGAGGCCGACGATCCCAAAAGCATCCGTGGCTTTATCGTGCCGACCGACACGCCGGGCTTTACCGCCAACAAGATCACCGGCAAACTCTCCATGCGCGCGTCGATCACCTCGGAGCTCGTGCTCGAGGACGTGCGCATTCCCGCCGGCAACATGCTGCCCAATGTGCAGGGGCTCAAGGGCCCGCTTTCGTGCCTCAACCATGCCCGCTACGGCATCGTGTGGGGCGTCATCGGCGCCGCGCGCAGCTGCTATGAAGAGGCACTCTCTTACTCGAAGAACCGCGTGCAGTTCGACAAGCCCATTGCCGGCTATCAGCTCACGCAGCAGAAGCTCACCGACATGGTGCAGGAAATCACCAAGGCGCAGCTTCTTTCCTGGCGCCTTGGCCGCCTGCTCGATTCCGGGCAGTGCAAGCCCCACCACATCTCGCTGGCCAAGCGCAACAACGTGCAGATGGCCCTCGACGTGGCCCGCAGCGCCCGCAGCATCCTGGGCGGCAACGGCATCCTCGATGAATACCATTCGCTGCGCCACGCGGTGAACCTCGAAACGGTCTACACCTACGAAGGCACCCACGAGATGCACACCCTGATGGTGGGACAGGCGGTCACCGGCATTCCCGCTTATTCCTGATCGCGACGCGATACAAAAACGCCCCCGCCGGGATCATCCCTGCGGGGGCGTTCTCTTTTTGCTCTGCTTTTAGCGAACGTGGGTCTTGATGATGGCCTCGGCAAGGTCCGGGGTGATCGGCTTGGGATAGAATGCTTCGAACCCAAGCGTTGCAGCATCGGCCGAGCGATCTTCGGCGCTGATGAGGATCTTGGGCGTGGTGTTCTTGCCGCCTTCCTTGCTCAGCTCGTTCATCGTGTCCTGCGCGTCCTTGAGCGGCATGTGATAGTCCATCACGACGAGGTCGTAGTGGTTGGCACGCAGCTTGTAGAGCGCCACCGTGCCGGTCGTCGCCGTCTCCACCTCGCAACCTGCCAGCTCGAAGGTCTTCTGCAGCAGTGCCAGCGTGGGGATGTCATCCTCACAGATTAGAAGTCGCGCTTTACCAATTGCCACCTGGCACCTTCCCTTCGTTCACGACCCCTTGGTCATGCCGTCCTTCAAACTGAATTTCTGCCCACCGCCCGCGCCCCGGATCGGGTCATCGATGAGCGTGAAGCTGCCGATCGCCTTGCCCACGAGTTTGCCGGCGGCCGTCTTGAGCTCGCACTCCACCGTTCCGCCGCGCCGCCCGCGATGCAGCACCTTCGAAAACGTATAGAGCGCCTGCGCGTCCTTCGGAACAGGCGCGAAGTAACAGATCTTGATCTCGTTGGTGACGCCGATCTGTCCCTCGGGCGAGACGGTGCCGTAGGCCAGTCCCATGGAGGTATCGGCGATCGAGAAGACCGCGCCGCCGTGGAGCACGCGGTTGCGCGAGAGAAGCTTGTCGGTGACCGGAAGCCGCGAGACGTTGCTCCCCTCGCCCTGCTCAAGGAATTCCATCCCCAGCAGATCGGCAAAGGGGCCGATATACTCGGTGCTCATCACCGATTCGGCATTGTGATAGCGCTCGGGCATCCCCTGCACGTCCCTGCTTCTTCCCACCCACAGGGGATTCTGACGCGATGCATCTCATCTCGTCAATGGCGAGGGAGACTTGCCGGATCGGCAAATCAGCGACGGCGGCGCCCGAAGAACTTGTACCAGTCGCGCGCGCGGATGAAGTCGGGACGCTCGGTCTCGCCGTATTCCTCGACGAGACGTTCCTTGTACTCGGGGTGCTCATCGAGATAGATCTTCCCGCGATAGCCCTTGATGTCCTCGACGTAGGGACAATCCCCCGGAAAGAGCCCCCAGCGCACGGTCTGGGGTGTCACGCGGTGGCAATAATCGGTCTCCAGGCGCCGGTCGTAGATGGCGCACAGGCTCTTGCCCTCGTCGGAGAAACGCAGGTTCTTGCACGGCAGGTCCCGCACAATGACGGTCTCTCGCCCCATCTCGAACGAGAGATAACAGCAGCCCCCACAATCGTTGCACACGCTCTCGTCGGCGAAGCGTTTCTTGTGGGCCTCGGTGATCTGCGGGCCGCGCTTGAGACGGATTCCCACTTTCTATCCCCCAAGCTGATCCAGCGCGTCTTTTGCGGCGGTGTGGCCGGGCTCGATCTGCAGCGCCTTCTTGAAGGCCTGCCTGGCGCGCTCGTAGTCGCCGCCCGAGAAGTGGGCGTATCCGAGGGCGTAGAGAATATCGGCATTTTTCGGGCGGCGCTCGTGCGCCTCCTTGTAGGCGGCGGCCGCGTCACTCCAGCGCTCCTGCCCCTCGCGCAGCTCACCCAGCGCCATCAGCGCGCTCACGTCTTTGGGATCGAGTTCGGCCGCGCGCTGATAGGCAAGCGCCGCGGGCTCGGCCATCTCCGCCTTCGCCCAGATGCGCGCAACCTTGATGGCGATCATAGCGTCGGCGTCGGTGAGAAGCCGGTCGTGGTAGCCCTTGGCGGCCTTCCCGTTGCGCGTTGCAACGGCCGCACGCAGCGCGATGAGCAACACGCCCTGCCGGCCCTTCGTCTCCTTGACGGTCAGTCCGGCGTCGATCTCGTCCTGAACGGCGAGCGCCTGCGCGGCGAACTCCGCGGCTCTGACCGGCTCGCCCGAATCGAGGGCCTGCTCGGCCGTGCGCTGCAGGAGCCCGCGCAGGCTGGTGCGCGCGTTGTGGAACGCCGGGTCAACACCAAGCGCCGCCCGGTAGGATTCGAGCGCCTTTTCCGTGCGACCCTGCTGCTCGTGCAGGTAACCCAGGTTGTAGAGCGCCAGCACCCGCGCGGGGTTGTCGGCGTATTGTTCTTCGAGTTTGGGGAGGGCTTTCTCGTAATAGCTCAGCGACTCATCGGGCCGATTCGCCATCCGGTGGAGAAAGGCCATCCGCGCGAGCACCAGCCCATCGCCCGCCCCGCAGCCGTCTTCTTCGGCCTTGCTCAGGGATTTGAGCGCGGCCTCATTTTCCCCGTCGGCAGCGGCATTGAATCCTGCCTTTACGAGCGCATGGCACTCGCCCGGCTCGGGGTGGCGCGCCAGGTAGACTTTCCACTCGTCACTCCCACCGGCCGCTGCCGTGGAAGCAAGCAGGCCGAGAAGCAGCAGGCTTGTCAAAAGAGCGCGCATCAGAATCGGTTCACTCCCTCGGGCGCCGAGAATTCGAGGCGGTTTCCATCCGGGTCCCATACCAGGCAGAAGTAGCCAATGTAGTCGTCCTGAACGGGGCCCTGCACCTTGAGGCCGGCATCCCTGCCCCTTCGGGCGCACTCGTCGACTTCCTCGCGCCCGGCGACGTGAAATCCAAGGTGATGGACCGCCCCGTTGCCCCCGCTCGGCGCGGCGCCCTCGTCGGGCTTGAACAGCACGATCCCGCAGGCGCCGAGTCCTTCGGCTTCATTGACCCGCAGCATCACCGAGTGCTCTGTCTCGTAGACCGTGTGCAGGCCCACGAACTCGCGGTAGAAGGCCAGCGCGCGCGGCAGGTCGTTGGTCAGCAGGGCAATATGGGAGAGCGATTGCGTCGGCAGGCTCACGTGGTGCGTTTCTCCAAAAGTCGTGTGCCGGGAACCTTACCACTGGCGCCCCGAAGGTGGTAGCCTGCCGCATCGCCGGAGCAGAACGCTCCTGCGAGCGGGGAGAACCCACGTGAGCGGACACTTCATCGTATTCGAGGGAATCGACGGCTCGGGCAAGTCCACCCAGGCGCAGCTTCTGGCAGACGCGCTCGAAGCGCGCGGCCTTGCCGTGTTTCGCACCCGCGAGCCCACCGCCGACTCGCCGGCCGGCAAGCAACTCCGCGAGATCGCACGCCACGGACGCGAGGGCGTGAGCCTGGAGCAGGAAATCGAGCTCTATTTCGACGACCGCGTCTGGCACATCGAGAAAGAGGTGGCCCCCGCCCTTCACCGCGGGGATGTCGTCGTGTGTGATCGCTACTGGTATTCGACTGCTGCCTACCAGGGCGCGCTGGGTGCCAATACCTCGAAGCTGGCCGCGCAGAGCCGGGCGCGCTTTCCCGACCCGCATGTGGTGGTCTACCTGCGCGTGCCGCCGGAAAAAGCCTTCGAGCGCATCAGCCAAAACCGCGCGCAGCTCGAAAAGGGCTACGAGAAACTCGATTTTCTCAAGAAGGTCTTCGAGCGCTACGAATCGCTGGTCGAGCATTCCTGGCTCGTCATCGACGGCCGGCGCGGCCAAAAAGAAATCGCCGCGGACATTGCCGCGGCGATCTTCAAAAAACTCTCTGAAAAAGATCAGGACTTGTCGTAGGCCTTGAGCACCATGTCGGTGATGTCGATGCTCGGGTCGAAGTAGATCGGCTTGGCCGTCGTGGTGTCGAAGATCACGTCGATCTTGTTCTTCTTGGCGTGGGCCTCGATGATGTCGGAGACCTCCGAGAGGATCTTCTCGGTGAGCTTCTGATCGAGGCGCTTGATCTCTTCTTCATAGTCCGACATGCGGCGCTGGACGTCCTTGGCAATGCGGCGCAGCTCTTCGGACTTGCGCTCACGCATCTCGGCACTCAACAGCAGTTCCTGCTCGGTGAGCTCCTTCTGCAGGGCCATGGCCTGTTCCTGCTGTTTTTCGAGCGCCTTTTTGCGCTTCTCGAACTCGGCCTGCATCTCGGCATTGGCCTTCTTGCCCTTTTCGGACTCCAGCAGGATGCGGCGAAGGTCCACAATGGCAACCTTCGAGCCCTCGGCCGCGCGGGCCATCGTGGGGGCCGTGAAGCTCAGAGCGGCCAGAACCAGCAGAAACAGCGGAAAGAATCGATTGGCGGTGCGCATGTAGTTGCTCCTTGCGCGAAAGTCGGTGTTGCGTAGATTGTGCCCCAGAGTGCCTCTCGCGGGGCGTGGGCTCCATCACATTTCGGGCCCGATTGGGCGCCCAAGCTAAACGCGCCTGCCCCTGAATGCAACCCGGAGCCCTGCTGGGTCCTGTTACGGTATTTTGACCTGAATGGCCGCCGGCAACACTTCGATTGAGAGCGGCAGGGCGCCCGGCTGCTCGCCGTCCATGTCGATGAGCACTTCCTGCTCGGAGCTGGCCCGGATCTTCTTTGCCCGGCGGTGCCAGATTTTCGGATGCTCCATGTGCGCACCCTGGTAGATCGCCCGCGAGAGTTTCATGGTCTCGCCAAACTTGAGATCTCCCATGAACACCACGTCGAAGAGCCCATCATCGGGCTCGGCCATGGGGGCGATGTGCATGCCGCTTCCAAAGAAGCGTCCGTTGGCGACGATGACGTTGTTGAACACCCCCTCGAAAACTTCGGCACCGGTCTCGGTTCCTTCGAGTTCGATCTTCATGGGCTGGTTTTTGTAGCCCATCATCCCGCGGGCGGTGCCGAGGTAGAAGGACACCTTCCCGCCGAAGGCTTTGGTCGTGTTGTTGACGATGTGCACCACGTGGCCGCCCACGCCAAAATCGGTGATGTTGATGAAGTGGCGAAGCGCCGGGCCGCCATCGCCTGGCACGCAGCGCATCTGCCCCACATCCACCGGCCGGGTGTTCTTGCCGGCGAGCACCTGCGCGCCCTTTTCATAGCCCTTGGGAAGATGGAGCGTCTTGATGAGGTCGCAACCCGTCCCGCGCGAGATGATCCCGAAGACGGCCTTTTCACGGATGAGCTCGCCGCCCTCATCAAAGAATCCGTTGACCACTTCGTTGTGAGTGCCGTCGCCGCCGATGCTGACGATCATCTCGGCGCCATCTTGCAGGGCCTTGCGCGCCAGGTCGGTGGCGTGGCGCGGGGCCTCGGAAAAGGCGTATTTGAACTTGCCCACGGCCAGCTCGATGTGGCGCGAGATATCGGACCAGCGCCGGCCCGTACTGCCGTTGGCGCTGCGGGGGTTGACGACGACGAAGGTGCGGAAATTGTCCACGACTTGCGCCTCCTCAGGAAATTCCCAGTGACTCGGCGAGCACCTCGATGAGGCTGCTCACCTGTGCATCGGAATCGGCGGCGGCGCCGCGAAGGTGGGACTCGCAGCGCGGCGAGCACGAAACAAGCGTTCCGCCGCGCGAAACGCCGCACTCATCGAGCCGCGCGCGCGCCATCTGTGTTGCTTCATCAGGAAACACGTCGGCGTAGCCGCCGCCGGCGCCGCAGCAGTTGGTGTCCTTTCCATGCCAGGGGGCTTCTTCGAGCTGCACGCCGCAGCGGCGCAGGATCTCGCGCGGCGCATCGATCGAGTCGAGCCTGCGCGCCAGCGTGCAGGGGTCGTGGTAGACCATCTTGCGTCCCAAGGGTTTGAGCTCGGGCCCAAGCGCATCCATCTTTTCGAGCAGGAAGCCCGCAAAATCCTTGATGCGACCGGCGGCGCCCTGTCCGACTTCCTGGTAGCGGCCCTCGATGGCCCAGGCGTTCTCGGGCGCGGGGGTGAGCACCGTGTGGTAGGGCTCGATCATCGCGCGCACCTTCGCGGCATGGGCGGCAAAGCCCTCGCGGTCACCCATGTCGAGCAGCTCCATCCCGGCGGTCATCAGTTCCTGGTCGGGAAGCGCAAGGTCCTCGACCCCGAGTGCTTCGAGCACGGCGATCGCGCGTCGCACGTCGCGCCCTTCGCGCTCGGCAATCAGGTGCGCTCCGGGGAAGAAGAGCACCCCGCTCTTGCGGCCGAAGTATTCGACCGGTGCGAGCTTTTTGAGTTCGGGCAGCAGCGGCCTTCCCAGCGGGTTGCCGCTCTTTCGCATGGTCTCGGCCAGATTGAATACGACCGGCAGGGTCTTGCCCTCGTTGTAGGCGTGGGTGCGCGCCGCTTCCAGCGAGCGGGGCACGTCGATCTCGTGCGCGCAATACTGCTGGCAGTGCATGCAGCCGGTGCACTTGAAGAAGATGCCCACGGTCTCCTCGCTCAGCTCGAGCGCGCCCTCGCGCAGCAGGTGGACGATGGTCTGCTTGCCCGTGGGCGTGACCGTCTCGCGCAGCTCGGTCTCGGCCACCGGGCAGGAGAACCTGCACATCTTCGGACAGTAAGTGCAGTAGTCGGTTTCCTTGCGATATTCTTCGAGGATCACGAGGCCCCTCCTCGCGCGCCGCGTGGCGCGGATTTCTTGCTGTGTTTGGCCAGTCCCATTTTGCCGGGATTGAGCAGGCCCTGCGGATCGAGCTGCGCGCGAAGCCCTGCATAGAGATCCTGCAGCGCGCCGTGCTCGGCGTTCATCCATTTGGCCTTGAGCTCGCCCACCCCGTGGTGGTGCGAGATGGTGCTGCCGCAGGCATGGGCGGCGTCCATGGCCTTGCTCCAGATGGCGTCGTATTTCTCGAGCACTTTGTCCTCGCTCTCGCTGCGCGCGACGATGGAGAAATAGAGCGAGGCGCCCGTGATGTAGGCGTGCGAGAGGTGACAGAGCACGATCATGGCCTCGCTCGCCAGTGCGGCGCGGACTTTTTCGTAGAGCGCGGGAAGCGCGCTCCAGGTGGCGGCGAGCTCGATCGTATCGAGCACCATGCCCTTGTTCGGGAGCACCTTCGACATGTTGTAGGAAACATCGTAGCGATGTTCCCACCAGCGCCTGGCAGGTCCCTCGCCCAGCGCGTTGCCGCCCAGTCCCTCGCAGATCTCCGCGAGCTTTTTCGCCTCGAACGCGGTGAGGCGCTGCTCGCCCTCACAGACGAATACGCCCAGGATCCCCTTCACCTGAATCTTCATGTGCGAGGCATTGAGCTGGGTATCGGCCTCGTCATAGAGCCGCACGACCGCCGGGGTGAGCCCGCGCTGCATGATCTCGCGCACGCTCTCGGTGGCCACGTTCCAGTCGGGAAACTCAAACGAGAGGAACTCGCGGTGCTCGGGGTAGCGGTGAATGCGTAACTTGGCCGCCGTCACAATCCCCAGAGTTCCCTCGGCGCCGATCATGATCTGCTTGAAGTCGGGTCCTGCCGCAGAGCGCGGTGCGTCGGGCGTGACGAACTTGCTGCCGTCAGGCAGCACGCATTCGAGCCCCACCA
>JAGRBM010000162.1 GCA_020434085.1 Chrysiogenia bacterium
CGACTTTGAAGTCGAGCGCGTGGGCCTTCAGGAAGACGAAATCCTTCGCCAGCAGAGCGAGGACAAGCCCGAGGACCTCAAGCCGCGTCCGCCCGTCGTGACCATCATGGGCCACGTCGACCACGGCAAGACTTCGCTGCTCGACAAGATTCGCGAGGCCCGCGTGGCCGAGGGCGAAGCCGGCGGCATTACCCAGCACATCGGCGCCTATCACGTCGATACCTCGAAGGGACCGCTGACTTTCCTCGATACGCCCGGTCACGAGGCGTTTACCGCCATGCGCGCGCGCGGCGCGAAGGTGACCGACATCGTGGTCCTGGTGGTTGCCGCCGACGACGGTGTGAAGCCCCAGACCATTGAAGCCATCAACCACTCGAAGGCCGCCGGCGTTCCCATCGTCGTGGCCGTCAACAAGATCGACAAGCCCGGCGCCAAGCCCGAGCAGGTGCGCCAGCAGCTCACCGAGTTCGGCCTGGTGGCTGAGGAGTGGGGCGGCGACACCATGTTCGTCGAAGTCTCGGCCAAGACTGGCGACGGCATCGAGAACCTGCTGGAGACCATCGCCCTGCAGGCCGAAGTGCTCGAGCTCAAGGCCAACCCCGACAAGGCCGCCGCCGGTATCATCGTCGAGGCACGCTTGGAGCGCGGCCGCGGCCCGGTGGCCACGGTCCTGATTCAGGAAGGCACGCTGCACCTGGGCGATGCCATCGTTGCCGGCCAGCACTTCGGTAAGGCCCGCGCCATGACCGACGACCTTGGAAAGCCCGCAACCGAGATCGGACCGGGCATGCCGGTCGAGCTGCTCGGCCTCTCGGGCGTTCCCTCTGCCGGTGATTTCTTTGACGCCGCCGCCAACGAGAAGCTGGCCAAGCAGGTCGCCGCCAAGCGTGCCCACAAGGTGCGCGAGTCGGAACTCGCCTCGCTCAGCCGCACCTCGCTCGAGCAGCTCTATGCGCAGATCTCCGCCGGAGAGGCCAAGGAACTGCCGGTGGTCGTCAAGGCCGACGTGCAGGGTTCGGTCGAAGCCATCATCGAGTCGCTTGAGGCCCTTTCGACCCAGCGCTGTCAGGTCAAGATCATCCACAGCGGCGCCGGCGGCGTGAACGAGTCCGACGTCAATCTGGCGGCGGCATCGAACGCCATCATCGTGGCCTTCAACGTCCGTCCCGAACGCATGGCCGCCGAGATCGCCGACGACCAGAAGATTCAGATCAAGAACTACACGGTCATCTACGACCTCATCGACGACATCACCGCCGCGATGGAAGGCCTGCTTGAGCCCGATCGTCACGAGCACGTGACCGGTCACGCCGAAATTCGTGAGGTTTACACCATCACGAAAGTGGGCAAGGTTGCCGGTTGCTACGTCACCGACGGAAAGGCCACGCGCGCAGCGCACGTCCGCATCCTTCGCGACAACACCCAGATCTACGAGAACGTGCTCAGCTCGCTCAAGCGCTTCAAGGATGACGCCAAGGAAGTGCCCGCGGGCATGGAATGCGGCCTGACGGTCAAGGATTACTCGGACCTCAAGGTCGGCGACGTGCTGGAGTTCTACGAGATCGAGGAAGTGGCCGTGAAGCTCGAAGACATCCGCGAGCAGGAAGAAGCCGCGGCGCGTGCGCGTGCCAAGGCCGAAGCCGAGGAAGCCGAGTCCCAGCAGGCCTCGACCTGATTTTCTCAACGACCGGTTCGCGGCTGCGCGACCGGCCCACTGGAGTCTGACGGGAATTGTTTGTCGGGTTGTTACGGCTGGAGCTCCGCCTGCACGGGGTCGACTCGCTCAAGGGAAAGCGGGCGATCGTCAAGCCGATCCTCGAGCGCACGCGTCGCAAGTTCCATTGCGCCGCGGCCGAGACCGGCGACAACGACAATCATCATCTGGCACAGATAGGAATCAGCGTGGTTGGCAACGACCAGTCTTTTCTCAACGGTTGCCTGGACAACATCGCCAACTACATCGAGTCCCTGAACCTGGCTGAAGTAATCGACCAGGAATGGGAGATCCTGAGTTTTCCATGAAACGCGGCTACAAACGATCGGACCGGGTGGGGGCGCTGCTTCAGCATGAGCTCTCGGAGCTGATTCAGCGCTCGCTCAAGGACCCGCGCACGCAGGGGCTCACGATCACCGCCGTGGAAGTGACCGACGACCTGCGCAATGCCAAGGTGTTCTTCAATACCGCATTGTCCAATGTCGATGCGAAGGAAGCCCGGGAAGGGCTCGAGCGCGCCTCGGGATTCCTGCGCCGCGAAGTGGGAAAGCGCCTCGACCTGAAATACCTGCCGAATTTCCGTTTCGAATACGATGCGAGTTTCGACGTCGGCGCGCGCATGGACCAGATGCTCTCGCACCTGCCCGAAGAAGGCAGCGGCGAGCAGGGGGAGGAAGACGATGGCGAATAAGAAGCTCAAGGAAGCGGCCAAGGCCCTCAAGCACGCGAAGAGCGTCCTGCTGACCTGCCACGAGCGCCCCGACGGCGACGCGCTCGGGTCCTCGCTCGGGATCGCCGCCGCCCTCAAGGCCGCCGGCAAGAAGGCCGTCGTGGTCAATCCCTCGGGCGTGCAGCCCAACCTGATGTACCTGCCCGGCGCCAAGTCGGTGAAGACCAGCATCCCCAAGGGCAAGTTCGATCTCGCGATCACCACGGATTCCGGCGACATCTCGCGCATGGGTTGGGATCTCGGAGAGCTGCGCAGCAGCGGCCGCGTGGGCGCGATTCTCAACCTCGATCACCACAAGGACAACACCCGCTTCGGCGATCTCAACTACATTGATCTGAAATCGAGCAGCAGCGCCGAAGTCGCCTACGACGTGATCAAGGCCGCGAAGCTGCCCGTGAACAAGAAGGTGGCGCTAAACCTCTATACGGGCATCGTCACCGACACCGGCTCGTTTCGCTATTCGAACACGACCGACAAGACCATGCGCGTGGCCACCGACCTGATGAGCTTCGGAATCAACCCCTTCGTGGTGACCGAGGCGCTGGAAATGTCGTGGCCTGCCGAGCGCGTTGCCGTCATCGGCGCCGTGCTCTCCACACTGGAGACCGGTAAGCGCGGGGCGTGGGCTTCCGTGACAGCCGATCGTAAGACCATGCTCGCCCATGGCGACCGCTACGACCTGCTCGATGAGATCGTGAACTTTCCGCGCTCCATCGGATCGGTGGAAGTGGC
>JAGRBM010000163.1 GCA_020434085.1 Chrysiogenia bacterium
GACGCCCACGTCTACGGCAAGCTCGAACAGGACCCGGCCTGCATCAACATCCTCGACTGCCCGGTTCCCGGCAGCGCGGATCCGCGCTCACGCTACGTGGTGCGCGGCATCAACATCACCCCCTACAACGAAGTGAAAAACGGCATCTACGACACCACCATGGAAGGCCTCTGGAAGAACTTCATGGGCGAGAAGTGAGCCGGCGAATCGTGGCGTCAGCGCCTGAAAATCTCTCATCGTTCACGAACACGTGCACGTGCACGAAAAAATTCGCGCACACTTGCCAAAACGCCGTCTTCCGTGTTTGCTCCATCCCTGACTGACAGGTAGCGAGGAGCCACCATGGATCTCTCCGACAAGACCATTGCCATCACGGGAATTGGCGGTTTCATCGGCCTGCGCATGGCCGAGCGCGCGATCGAGCGCGGCATGAGCGTGAAGGGCCTCGACCTCTCGCCCGAGGCGGCGCGGCGCGCCCGCGCGCTGGGCGCCGATGTGATCGTCGGCAGCGTCAACGATGGAAAGCGCGTCGCCCGGATGTGCGCCGATGCCGACGTCGTCTTTCACACCGCCGCCGTGGTCGAGGAAGGCGGCTCGATGGAGCTCTTCCGCAAGGTCAACGTCGAAGGCACGCGCACCGTCGCGGCCGCCGCGCTCGAAGCCGATGCGATGCGCTTCGTGCACCTGTCATCGGTCATGGTCTACGGCTTCAAGTTCCCGCCCTACGTGACCGAGGAAGGCCCGCTTCGCGGGGAGAACAATCCCTACTGCCAGACAAAGATCGAGAGCGAAGCGGCCGCGATGGAATATCACAAGCCCGGCCACATGGAAGTCATCATCATTCGCCCGGGCGACGTCTACGGCCCGGGCTCGGCGCCCTGGGTGTTGCGTCCGCTCCAGATGATGAAGGCCGGTCAGTTCGCCCTCTTCGACGGCGGACGCGGCACCATGAATCACGTCTACGTGGACAACCTGCTCGACGGGATTTTCCTGGCCCTTGAAAAGGACGCCACCGGCGAGCCCTTCAACCTCACCGACGGCTGCGATACTTCGTGGGCTGAATACTTCGGGTATCTCTCACGCATGGCCGGCCGTAAGAAGCTGCGTTCGATTCCCTCGAAGATTGCGCGCCCGGCCTTCGAGATGATCGAGAAAGTTTTCGGTGCGCTCGGGAAGAAAGCCCCCGGCAGCGCCGAGGCCATCAAGTTCCTCCAGCGCCCCTACCCCTACTCCATCGCAAAAGCGCGCAAGGTGCTCGGTTACGAACCAAAAGTCTCTCTCAAGGAAGGCATGCAGCGCACCGAGGCGTGGCTCTATCTCAACGGCTATCTCTGAGCGCCTTCTTCACCGCGCGTTGCAGCGCGGGCACGAGCGCCTCTTCAAACCAGGGATTCTTTCGAAGCCAGATATTATTGCGCGGCGAGGGATGCGGCAGCACAAAGTATTCGGGCGCGTAGTTCTTCCAATTCTGCACCGTCTGCGTAAGTGTTTTCTCCGCCCGCTCTTCCAGAAAATACCCCTGCGCGTACTGGCCGATCAGCAGCGTGAGCCGCCTGCCGCCAAGATGGGAGAGCACGGAGTCCATCCACAGCTCCGCGCACTCGGGGCGCGGCGGCAGGTCGCCGGACTTTCCCTTGCCCGGATAGCAAAAGCCCATGGGCACGATGGCGAAGTTGTCCGGCTCGTAGAACTGCCCGGAGGAAACCCCCAGCCACGCGCGCAGCCGCTCGCCGCTGGCGTCGTCCCAGGGAACGCCCGAGGCGTGTACTTTCGTCCCCGGCGCCTGCCCGACAAGCAGCACGCGCGAAGAAGCCGAAAAATTCAGCACCGGATTCACGCCGTGGGGCAGGTGCGCCTCGCAGGCCGTGCAGGCCCGGATCTCGGAAAGCAGTTTGTCGCTCGCGCGCTTCGAAGCCATGGGGATCTCCTTTGCCTCTCGATGCAGCACGCGCGTCTTCTGTCGCAGCTTTCTCTACATGAGACCCCGAAACGCGCCGCCGTCGCACTGGATGGTCGTGCCGGTGATGAAGGCCGCGCGATTCGAAGCGAGAAAAGCGATGAGCCCGGCGAGTTCCTCGGGCTTGCCGAGCCTTCCCATCGGGATCTCTTCTTTGGCTTTTTCGATTTCCTGCTCGGGCGTCGTGCCGTTGAGGCCCGCGCGGCCCCTGGCCAGTTCCTCGGTGCGCTCGGTATAGATCGTTCCCGGACAGACATTGTTGATCGTGACGCCGGCGCCTGCGACCTCGGTCGCCAGCGTGCGGGCCCAGCCCACCACCGCCGTGCGCGAGCAGTTCGAGAGCATGAGGCCCTGCAGGGGCTGCTTGACCGAGATGCTCGTGATGTTGACGATACGCCCCCACCCGCGCTGCTTCATGCCGGGCACGACTTCCTTGGCAAGGCGCACCGCAGAGAGGAAATTGTTGTTGAGCGCCGACTCGTATTGCTCGACGCTCAGGCTGTCGAACTTCCCGACCGGCGGGCCGCCGGTGTTGTGCACGAGAATGTCCACGGGCCCGAGCTGCGCGCTCACCGCTGCGACGAGTTTTGCGGGCGACTCGGGGTCATTCAGATCCAGCGCGAAGCCGGCGGCGGCGCTCCCGGTTTCCTCGGCAATGCGCGCGGCGGCGGCCTTGATCTTTTCCGCGTCCCGGCTGCAAAGAGCGACCTTGCAGCCCTCGCGCGCCAGTTCGAGCGCAGCCGCGTATCCGAGGCCGCGACTTGCGCCGCCCACCAGTGCCACTTTTCCCTGAAGTCCCAGGTCCATGATTGCCCCTCCGTTTCAGGCTAGAGTGACAAGCCTAGCCGCCCGCTCCATCCCGGCAAACGAGGGCGCGCATGTACAAAGGAGAAACATCATGCCCGAAGCGGATTTCTGGCAGAACTTCTACAGCGACGGCGAACTGCCCTGGGACCTCGGAGAGGCCCTGCTTCCCCTGCGCGAGCTCTTCGAGCAGGACGCGCCAAAGCCGCCGCGCACCGTGCTGGTCCCCGGCTGCGGCAAGGGTCACGACGCGATCTATCTGGC
>JAGRBM010000164.1 GCA_020434085.1 Chrysiogenia bacterium
GAGGAGCGGCGCGAGACGCCCGGGCAGGCACTGTTCCCACTGGCCGTTGGAGGCCACGCGTGTTACGAAGTCGAGGGTCTCGGGGTCGATCGCCAGCGGGCGGCCCACGTCGTAACCGACGAAGAGGCGCTCCCCCATGGGCTGGAGATTGGTGTTGGCCATGTTGGTGAAACCAAACGGCGAGGCTTCCATGACGAAGAACTTCTTGAAGAGCGCAGGGAAGCGTTCCTTTAGCTGCTCGACCGGTGTGTGAATGCGCCGCGTGCGTGCGCGGATCTTGCCGGCACTCGTGGGGGCGCATTCGATCTTGAGCACCATGCCCGACTCGCTGAACCAGTGCCCGCCGGGCCGGCGCTTGTCGGGGCCGATGATGAACACCGCGCCCTCGGCGTCGGTAGGCCAGGCGCCCTGCGTGAGCGTGAGGTCCCACTGGTTCTCGCCCACTCCATAAAAGAGGTTCTGCGTCAGCGTCGCCATGGCCGTCCTCCCACACCGGTTCTGCAATAGATGTTAACGTAGTAAACATTGCTTCCGGTCGCAAGGGGCGGCTCCCGGTGAAACAAATCGGCCGCTTGTTCAGCAATTTTATCCAATGATTTCAAGGTGTTCGACGTTCACTGCTCCGTTGACTCGCCAGTCAACAGGCGGGTAGCCTCACTCCACCAATCGGGGTGAGCCAGTGAGTGAGCGGCCACCCACGCGGGAGGATTCCATGATCTCATTCGAGCTGAGCGAAGAACAAAAGCAGATGCAGGAGACCGCGCACCGGTTTGCAGAGACCGAGATGCGCGCCCAGGACGAGACCTATCGCAAGTGCGAGCAGTCGGCCAGCGTGCCCGGCAAGATGGTCGCCGCCTATGACGAGAACGGTTTCGGCGTGATCGACATTCCCGAAGAGGCCGGCGGCCTGGGGCAGGGGATCGTCACACGCACCATCGTCGAAGAAGAACTCGCGTGGGGCGACGTCGGTATCGCTGTCGCCCTCGACCGGCCCGGCCTTGGCGCCGCGGCCATCTGCGCGCTGGGCAGCGCCGAGCAGATCAAGAAACACCTGGGCGACCTTGGCGCCAAGCCCAAGACCATCGCCCTGTGCCTGTCCGAGGACGACGTTGCCTCCGAGACTTATGGCGCGATCGCAACGAAGGCCGAAGGCGGCAAGCTCACCGGCAAGAAGCGCTGGGTGGTGGGCGGCCTGGAGGCCGATCTCTACGTGGTCTTCGCCCGCACGAGCGAGGAGACCGGCTGGGCCGGCGTGCGTGCCTTCGTCGTCGAGAAAGGCGCTGCGGGACTCACGCTCGGCAAAGCCGATGCGCGCCTTGGCGTGCTGACGGCGCCGAGCTGCACGGCTGAATTATCGGGCACGCCGGGCGAAGAACTCACCGGCGCCGAAGACATGGGCGCGGCTATTGTGGTGTTTCTAAATCGCGCCCGCGTGCTGACGGCGGCGCGCCTTGTGGGCGTGGCCCGCGCGAGCGCCGAATACGCGCGCGATTACGCCATGCAGCGCCCGGCCTTCGGCAAGATGATCGGGCAGTTCCAGTCCATCGCCTTCATGATCGCCGACGCACACACCGAGGTGAACGCCGCACGCTGGCTCGTCTGGCAGGCGGCCGATGCCCTGGACAAGGGCAAGGACGCCACCAAGCAGGCCTGCATGGCGCTCACCCACGCGGCCGATGTGGCCACGCGCATCTGCACTGACGGCGTCCAGATTCTGGGCGGTGCGGGCTTCATTCAGGACTACCCGGTGGAGAAATGGCTGCGTGATGCGCGCGAGCTCTCGCTCACCATGGGTCCCGAGTCCCTGAACAACGCCCTGGCGGCCGATGCCATTTTGGGCCCCATCACCGACTGACACCTTCCGCGGGCCCTTTGGTCCGCGCTCTTGACTGCAGGAGCAGAAACCATGATCGAATTTGAACTGGAACCAGGACAGCGCAACATCCAGCAGATGGTGCGCTTTTTCGCCAAGAGTGAGCTGCGCCCCAAGGCGCTGGAGTTCGACAAGAACGGCGTCTCCGATGAATTCCTCCGCAAGGTGCAGAAGATGGGTATCGGCGCGGGTGCCGTTCCCAAGGAAATGGGCGGCGACGATGCGGGCGTGAGACCCGACTCCAGGGGCGTCTCCCAGAGCAACCGCATGGGCGTCATCGCCGCTGAGGAAATGTCATGGGGCGATCCCGGCGTCATCCTCACCTTCCCGGGCCCGGGCCTTGGCGGCCCGCCGGTGGCCATTACCGGCACGCCCGAGCAGAAGGAGCGCTGCTTCTCCATCTTCGCCAAGGATAAGGACCCGGCCTGGGGAGCCTACGGGCTGACCGAGCCGGGTGCGGGCTCCGACGCGGCCAATATCTCGACTACCTGCCGCAAGGACGGCGATTACTACGTGCTCAACGGTACCAAGTGCTTCATCACCAACGGCGGCCGCGCCTCCTGGGTCGTGGTCTTCGCTACCCTGGACAAGACCAAGGGGCGCGAGGCGCACCGGGCGTTCATCGTCGAGAAGGGCACGCCGGGCTTCAGCCTCGGCAAGATCGAGAAGAAGCTGGGGCTTCGCTCCTCGGAGACTGCAGAGCTCGTCTTCGATGAATGCCGTGTCCACAAGGACAACCTGCTGGGCGGGGAAGAGCACTACGAGAAGATGGGCTCGGGCGGCTTCAAGACCGCGATGAAGACCTTCGATTCAACCCGTCCGCCGGTGGCCGCGATGGCGACGGGGATTGCCCGGGCTTCATACGAGCTGGCCCGCGACGCCTCCAAGGAGATCTACATGCTTGGCCGCCCGCTCGCGCGCAACCAGGTCGTCCGCGAGAAGCTCGCCGAGATGGAGCGCAAGATCACGGCCGCACGCCTGATGATCTGGCACGCCACCTGGATGGCCGA
>JAGRBM010000165.1 GCA_020434085.1 Chrysiogenia bacterium
CCTTGGCGTCGCAGTCGGGAAGGCCCATCAGCTCGACAAAGCCCACGATGCTGGTCATCGGGGTCTGCATGTCGTGCATCAGGCCCGAGATCATCTGACCGATGGTGGCCAAGCGCTCGTTTCGCTCCTGCTCGGTGCGAAGCTGGGTGACGTGGACCGCCTTGGCCACCTGCGAACCGATGAGCTGCAGGAGCTTGGCGTCGTCCTGGGTAAAGGACTCGTCGAGCGGTTTGCCGTTCTCATCGACCTTATTGATGAGCTCCATGGCGCCGATGATCTCGTCCTCGACGATGAGCGGCACGCAGATGATCGACTTGGTCGGGAAGCCCACCTTTTCGGCGATGTCCTTGCGGAAGCGCTCGTCGAGGTAGGCGTCGGAGACCAGCAGGGGCTCCCCCTTTTCGGCAACCCAGCCGACGATTCCCTCGCCGAGCTTGAGGCGCTCATGCTTGACGTCGTTGCCCTTCTCGCCCATGGCGACCTTGAAGAAGAGCTGGTTGGTGCCCTCCTCCTTGAGCAGCACCGAGCCGGCCTCGGCCTTCATAAACTTCATGGTCTTCTGCATGATGGCGTCGAGAAGCTCCTCGACGTTGTCCGAACGGCTGACGTCACGCTCGATTTCATAGAGCATGTCGATTTCGCCGATCTTCGCCTGCAGGCGCGCCTGCGCCATGACGAGATCGAGATGCTGGGTCTGCAGCTCGGTGTAGAACTCGGAGTTCTGGAGGCTGAGCGCCGCCTGCGAAGCAAGGGCGTCGAGCAGGGTCTCGTCATCGGCGGTGAAGGGACCGCTGAGTTTGTTGAGCACCTGGATGACGCCCAGGATCGATCCATCGTGCGAGCGCATGGGCATGCAGAGGATCGAGCGCGTGCGATAACCCGTCTGCTTGTCCACTTCGGGGTTGAAGCGCTTGTCCGCGTAGGCGTCGGGAATGTTGACCGTACGCCCGGTCTTGGCAACGGTGCCGGCGATTCCCTTCCCGATGGGAAGGCGAATCTCCTGCATGTTGTCGCCCTGAGCGATGAGCGACCAGATCTCGCCGGCATCGCGGTCGACGAGGAAGAGGCTCGAGCGGTCCGCCTCCATCAGGTCCGTGGTTTTCGAGATGATGAGCTGGAGCAGGTTTTCCTGCGAGAGCGTCGTGGAGAGGGCGTGGCCGATCTCCTTCATCGAAGCGATGATGTAGGCCTTGCGCCGGTTCTGCGCCTCGAGTTCTTCGACGCGTTCGGAAAGGCCCGCTTCCGTGGCGGGCTTCTTCGGCGCCTTTTTGGAGGCCTTTTTCGCGGTTTTTTTCACCGCGGGCTTCCGGGCCGCCTTCTTCGGGGCTTTTTTGACAGCCTTTTTCTTCCCGGCGGGCTTTTTGGCTGCGGCCTTCTTTGTTTTCTTCTTGGTGACCACGACTATCCCGGCGCTTCCAAGCCAGTCCCGTGCCGCCGGTTTCCCCGCCCGCGGCGCACGAAATC
Organism: Chrysiogenia bacterium; assembly: GCA_020434085.1. Classification (NCBI taxonomy): domain Bacteria; kingdom Pseudomonadati; phylum Chrysiogenota; class Chrysiogenia; species Chrysiogenia bacterium. Next base: position 1,465 of record JAGRBM010000165.1, read on the forward strand.
AGGATTCGCGTTGGAGCGTGGCGCGATTATGACCCGCCCGCCCCGCAGGGCGCAAGCGATCACTCAGGAATTTCAAGGGGTTACCGGGCGCCCAGGGTCACTTCCAGCTTGAGCAGCTTGCCCTCTCGCTCCACAAATACGTCGAGGGTCTCGCCTGGCTGGTGCGAGCGCAGGGCGTAGGTAAAGTCGTAGAGATTGCGGATTTCGTGGGGCCCGAGCTTTCGCAGGACGTCCCCGGCCTTCACCCCGGCCACCTCGGCCGGGCTGCCCGGACGAATGGCGGCCAACCGCACGCCGCCGCCCTCGACCGGTGCGAAATCCGGGACCGATCCGAACCACGCGCCGTAGCCCCGCAGGTCTCCCTCTCCCTCGCCGCCTTTGGGCTCGGCGCCAAGGTCGGGCGCCCAGGTCGGGCGGTAGGGATCGCTCGCCAAGGCAAGCACCATCCGGGCGGTCATAGCCGCGACATCGCCCATGCCCTCGTAGTTGAGCTTCTCGGGCGTATCGCTGGGTCGGTGGTAGTCGCTGTGCGCGCCGGTAAAGAAATGCACCGAGGGCACTTCGGCTGCAAGAAAACTCGCGTGGTCTGATGGACCGTAGGACTCGCCGGAAACTTCGAGCTTGAAGTCGTAGGCGCTTGCCAGGCTTTCAACCACGTCGGTGAATTCTTTTCCCGAGGGAGCGCCGAACACGTAGAGCCGGCGCTTGTCACCAAGACGCCCCACCATGTCGAGGTTCACCATGCCCACGAAGTCGCGGGCCTTGTTCGCTTTCACGAAAGCGGCCGAGCCGAGCAGGCCCTCTTCTTCTCCGGCGAAGGCGACGAAGTAGACATCGCGCTTGAGGCGCTCGGGATGTGCCGAGAGCAGGCGCGCCGCCTCGAGCAGCACCGCCACGCCCGAGGCGTTGTCGTCGGCGCCCGGATGAATGGCGCGCTCGTCGGGCACCATGGAACCCGCGCCGCCCCATCCCAGGTGATCGTAGTGCGCGCCGAGCAGGGCGAACTCGTCATCAATCTTTCCGACAGGAGCGCTCGCGCGCAGCACGCCGACGACGTTGGGGGTGCTGATCGCCTCGCGCATCAGTTCGACCTGCCCGCTCACGGTCACTTCCGGCACATCGATCGCCGGACCGGGCTGCAGCTTGATGGCGCCGTCACCGACGCTCGCCAGCATGCGCTCGACGACGCTGCGCCGCACGTAGCCCACGGGAATGCCGATCTCTGTATTCATGGGCGAGGGGCGAAAGTCCGGCAGCGGTTCGCCGTCTTCGGAATCCTTGGCCGCGCTGATGATCAGCACAGCAACGGCTTTCTTCTGCCGGAGATTGAACGCGCGGTAGCGATCGGGATTGGCCGGGCCGGGGTGACCCTGGGTCGCCGCGCCGCTTGCGGGCGGCAGGCACAGCACGGCCTTGCCCGTGACGTCGAGCTTTTCGAAGTCATCGCTGCCGGCCGCGGTGCTGCAGCTTCCGCCGAATACCAGCGGCGCGCGGAATTCACCCTCGGAAGAAAAGCCCGCGGGCACGAAGTCGTAGCCGCGCACGCCGAAGACCACTTCCTTGCCGGCGCCGGCCTCGGGCGCGTCGGGCTCGCCCACGGCAAACGCCACGCTGGTGCGGACGCCCGGGCCCTTCGCAATGACGACGTCGAAGCGCTCGTAGTAGGAGCCCTCCGGCCCCCCGGGCTCGAGGCCCGCCTCGGCGAAACGCTTTACGAGATACTTGGCCGCCTGCTCGAGCCCCTGGCTCGCAAGGCCGCGTCCTTCGAGCCGCTCGGCCGCCAGATATTCCACGTCCTTGCGAAGCTGCACCGTATCGGGCTTGGCATCGAGCTTTGCCGGAAGGCTCGCACCAAAGCGCGCGCAGGCGCCGAGAACAAGCGAGAGGAGGACAAGGGTGAGGGCCCGGCCAAGCGGCCGCGGGGAAGTCTTATTCATAACGGGCAATCGTAGGCGAGAGCGCGGTGAAGGGTAAAGAAAAACCCGGCGGAGAACCGCCGGGTTTGTGAGTTGGCCCTGAATTTCGTCCTACGCCGCCGCGATGGGCAGCTCGATGCGTACGCGGGTTCCCTCGCCCGGCTGGCTCTGGATGTCCAGTTGTCCCTGGTGGAAGCGCACGACCTCGCGCACGAGCGCCAGGCCCAGCGATCCGTCGCTCTTGCTCATGTAACCGGCGGTGCCGGGGTCGAGCAGCTCGGCCAGTTCGCGCTCGCTGTAGCCGGGGCCCTGATCGGCAAAGACCATGACGACGCGGCCGCCGTGCTCGAAGGTCGTCACGTCGATCTGACCGGCACCGATGGGAAGCGAGCGAAGGCCGCGCTCGAGAAGCTGCACGACGCAACGATAGAGCAGGGTCACATCACCGCGCACAGGGGGCAGGGCGCGTGCTTTGTGTTCCTTGATGGAAAACACGCGCGAGCCATATTCGCCAACGAGTTCCTGCTTGGCCAGACGAATCAGGTCGTTCATGTCGAGTGCGTCGCGGAAATCGGCGGGCAGGTGCACGAGCTCGCCCAGATGGCGGAGCATCTCGGCGCTGCGGCCGATAATCTGGCCCGCCAGTTCGAGGTCGGACTCTGCGTACCTGGTGTTGATGCCCGCGTGGTCGCGGATCTGCCGGATTTCCTTGGCGGCCGAGTCGACAACGGACCTGGCGTCATTGAGCGGATTGAGCAGCGATCCGGCAACGCCGGTGATCACTTCGGCCACGGCGTTTCGGCTGGCCATGTCGACGAGCTGCTGCTGCACGCGCTCGCGCTGTTCGACCAGCGTCTTGCCGGCCATGAAGCTCGCGAAGATCACGCCGATCACGCCGGCGCCCGCCGTGGCAAAGGGCGCCCAGCGCGGACCGTTCTGGAAGATCACGTTGTGCGTGAGAATGAAATCGAGGTGCGAGGCACTTCGAATGTAGGGATCGTAGGGAAGAATGTCGGTGAAGTTGAGGCCCAGCAGCGCCGCATAGAACACGCCCGAGCAGATTGCCGAGGCCCGCCCGAATTTCACGCCCCAGTCCATGGACACGCCGAGCACCAGGAGCGGGTAACCGGCGGCGGCCACCGTGGTGCTCGCGCCGGTCATCTGCACAATGGCCGTGATGACGAGTGCGTCGGCCGCCACCTGGAAGTAACGCATCAGGGACTGGGCTTCGAGATTGATCCGGCCGCGCACCGCCAGTTGCAGCACCACCAGGGCGAAGTAGCCGATTGCGCCCCATACCGGCCAGGAACGCGCACCCAGACTCAAGGCCGCCAACGCGAATCCGGCGCTCAGCACCGCGCGAATGAACAGGTCGGAGGTTTCGTGTCCCACCTTGGGGATGTCTACGATCTTCATGATGCCACCCTCTCCGCTACCATCCCGCCTTCACCATGTCTGTCATCCGGTCGGGAGAAAGGCTTTGTGTCAATTGGTCCCCTGACACACTGTTTACACTTGTTCACAGGTTACCAGAAAATGGGCTTTCTCTCACGGTACAGCGCGGCAAAACGAGACACTTCCCCGCGTGAGCCATCTCACGCTTCAATTACAATTCCGCTGTCTCGGACCCGCGAGAACTAATTTTCAGTTTTTTTCGAAAGCGCGCATTTTCTTTCGCGGCAGGTGGTTCCCGCTCACTTTGCCGGCGCTGGCATCGCCGGCCGGGGGGCGCTTTAATGGCCGCGATGCAACTGCTGCAACGTCTGGGAAATGCCCTCTCGGCGCTGGCCGAGCGCGTGGTGCCCGACCCCTGGGTGCTCGCCTGGGGGCTCACTGCTCTGGCCGGGGCGATGGC
>JAGRBM010000166.1 GCA_020434085.1 Chrysiogenia bacterium
CCGGGCTGATGATCGAGTGCGATGACCTGCCCGCGCACCGGCGAGATGGACTCAGGCTTCAAGCCCGAGCCCGGCACCTGGGTGGTCCATGCGCCGGCGGCCAGTACCACGCGCTCGCACGAGATCACGCCTTCACCGGTTTCCACGCCGCAAACGCAATTCTTTTCGTGAAGGATTCGGTGGACCGTGGTGGTCAGAAATTTCGCTCCTGCTTTTCGAGCAGCACGGGCCAGCGCGCGCGCCAGTTGCGGCGGTTCGATCTGTCCGTCGTCGGCGAAGTGAAGTCCCGCGCGCGCCTGCAGGCTACCCTCGGGTTCGATCTGCTCGAGCGCCTTGTGGTCGAGCCACTGGGTGTCGAGCCCCTGCGCGCCCTGCCACTTCTCCCGCGCGCGAAGCTCGGCCTCTTCTTCCTCGTCGAAGGCCAGCAGAATGGACCCGCAGCGCGCGTAACCGGTGCGCACGCCCGATTCATCTTCGAGTTTTTTTACGAAATCTGCGTAGAGGGCGCGGCTTCGCACAGCGAGGTCGCAGAACGGGCCCGGTTCATCGGATTCGACCTGCGCGCCCAGAATACCCGCGGCCGCGCTGCTGGCCTCGGCGCCCGCCACCGAGCGCTCCAGGACCGTTACCCACACGCCGCGCAGGGCCAGCTCGCGCGCAACCGCGCAGCCCGCCACTCCGGCGCCAATTACGACAACTTCTGCGGTGTTCCCACTCATGGCGGGTTTCTTAACGAATCGGGGAGTGAAATTAAATGATGTAGCTCATATGCCCGGCTGGACCCGACGTCGCCAGGGCTATGTTGCTCAGACGTGGGCGAATTCAGCCAAACACCTCGGGTTTGGCTGGCCATCCCCTACAGCGGCAGCGAGAGTTCCCGCACTTCCCGGTCGGCGATGCGCACCACCAGCACCCGGTGGTTGTTCGTGTCGGCGATGTAGAGGAAGTCCTCGGTGGTATCAATGCCGCCGGGCTCGCAGAGCGCTTGTGTGCCTCCGTCCCCGAGCCAGGTCTCGACTGTGCGGTCTTCGAGGTCGATGCGTTTGACCTTGTTGTTGAAGGTATCGGCCACGTAGAGCCCGCTCGGGTGGGCGACCACGTCGAGGGGATGTTGCAGCAGGGCATGATTGGTGGGGCCGTCCTCGTCACCGAAGTCGAACAGACCGCGCCCCATGACGGTGAAGACCTGGTCATTCTTGAAGTCGACGACGCGGATGCTGCTCACTTCGGAATCGGCAAAGACCACGTAGGGACCCATGTAGGCCAACGAAGAGGGTTGCGCGAGCGCGGCCTCGCAGAAGGATCCGTCGATGTGATCCTCGCGACCGCTGCCCACGACGGGAAAGACCCGTCCTGCGGCCGGATCATAGGCCCAGAGCTGGTGCGAGCCCGCGACTGCCAGAAGCACGGCGTCCCCGATGGCCAGCGCATCCCAGGGAGAGCGAAGCGGCGTGTTCAGCGCGCTCTCCCAGTCCGGCTCACCGGCGATCTCGCCGTTTCCGGCAACGGTGCGGACCTGTTTTTCATTCAGATCCACCGCGCGCAGCAGGTAGTTCTCGGTATCGCAGACGTAGAGCGTGTCGCCCAGCAGCGCCGATCCCTGCGGGCGGCGGAAGCTCGCGCTCTCGAAGTTGCCGTTCTGGCGCCCCACCCCGCCGCTGCCGATGACCTCGAGCGAGGCGATCTGCGGCCAACCGTCTTTCACTGTGAGCTCGCCCAACAGAATCCGATGATGCCCGGTGTCGGCGATGGCGATGCGGTTGCCCTCGTCAGGTTTTCCCGCATGAAGAATCCGTGCTTTGCCCGGAAAGCTCAGCACGCGGCCGGCGTCCTCATCAGGGCGCACCACTTCGAGTTTCTTCTCGGCCAGCGTGCCGCGCGTCTTCTCAACGTCGAGCTGCGTGCTCACGCGGCGAAGCAGGTCCTCGAACTGGGGCTCTCCCGAGATCTGGTCGAAGATCTTCCCCTCGCCGTCCACGAGAATGAGCGTCGGCCAGGCGCGCACGGCGTACTGCTGCCAGAGGTCGTGATCGGAATCGACGAGTACCGGGTGCTTTACCCCGTGACGATCCACCGCGCGGCGGATGTTTGCCGCGTCTTTTTCCTGGTCGAACTTGGCGGCGTGCACGCCGATGACGTGGAAGGGCTGATCCGCCAGCGCCTCTTCAAGGCGCTGGAGCACCGGCAGGACGTGCATGCAGTTGATGCAGCAGTAGGTCCAGAAATCGAGCACAACAACGTGCCCGCGAAGCTGCTCGAGGCTGAGCGGCTCGGCGGTATTGAGCCAGGTAGCCTGCGTGGGAAACGCGGGGGCCTTCACGCTCAGGGCACCACCGCGACGCCTTTAAGACCCGTGGTCTCGGGAAGGCCAAGGACGAGGTTCATGTTCTGCACCGCCGCACCCGAGGCACCCTTGATGAGGTTGTCGATGGCGCCAAGGCAGATCACGCGGCCATCGGGACCGGCAACCGGCGCGACGTCGCAGTAGTTGGAACCTGCCACGTCCTGGGTGCGCGGCACGTCCGTACCCGGCAGCACCCGCACGAAGGGCTCACCCTTGTAGAAGTCGTTGTAGAGCGCGCGCAGTTCCTCGGTGCTCATGGGATTCTTGAGCTGGAGATAGACCGTCGAGAGGATTCCGCGCTGCATGGGAATCAGGTGCGGCGTGAAGGTCACGCTCACGGGAGTTCCTGCCAGCGCCGAGAGTTCCTGGGCGATCTCCGGCGTGTGCCGGTGGGAGAACACGCCGTAGGCTTTGACCCCTTCGTTCACTTCGGCGAACGAGAGGGCGAGATCGCCCTTGCGGCCCGCGCCGGAGGCGCCGGACTTGGCGTCGGCAATGATGTGGGTGAGCTCGGCCTTGCCAGTTTTGATGAGCGGCGCGGCCGCCAGCACTGTTGCCGTGGGGTAGCAGCCGGGGTTGGCAACGAGCCGCGCGGACTTGATCTGCTCGCGGTAGAGCTCGGGCAGCCCGTAGGCCGCCTCCGGGATCAGCTCGGGATTGCTGTGGGTCTGGTACCATTTCTCATAGACGGCCTGATCCCTGAGCCGGAAGTCGGCCGAGAGGTCGACGACCTTCTTGCCCCGCTCCAGGAAGGCCGCGACGGTCTGCATCGCCTCCTTGTGGGGAA
>JAGRBM010000167.1 GCA_020434085.1 Chrysiogenia bacterium
AGCCTGGAGTTGCAGCGGCGCGGGGCTCTCGAGCAACGCCAGGAAGATGCTCGCCGTGGGGAGCCAGTTCAGGTAGTGCTCGAAGTCGTCGGTGTCCTCATTGAACTCGTGGCGGCCGAGCAGTTCCACCAGCGCCTCGCGCTTTGCCTGCTCATCCGCCGGCGTCACCGCCAGCCGTACCACGTCGGCAAAGAGTGCGCTGGCGATCGCCCATTCCTTTTTGCTTGCCGCGCGTTTTGAGCGCGCCGCGCGCGTGTGCACGCCCAGCGTTCCGGCCGCCATCACGCGCAGGTTTGCGCTTCGCGAGCCGCGGGAGATCTGCGCCACCATCGCCAGCGCCACCGCGCGCATCACCGCCCAGGCGGGATCGCGAAGGAGCGGGCCGCGGGTTTGCGCGAATTCCTCGAGCAGGTTGCGGGCGAGTGTGCGGGTGTCCATGGCATTCCTTCCCTGCTCCCCCTCCGGGGGAGCTGTCCGACGTAGCTTCAGCGAAGTCGGACTGAGGGGGTCGCGCAGACGGCAATCAGCGCTGCATTGTGCAGGCACCGGCACCCCCTCAGTCGCCTTCGGCAACAGCTCCCCCGGAGGGGGAGCAGGGGCGGTGGGCGCCTCACTTCATTGTGAGGCTTTCTCTTTGCCGCGCAACCGCCCGTGACCCAAGATGACCCGCTTTGACCCGTAATGACCCAAGATGGACCGAGATGACCCGCACATTGTCACAAAAAAACGGGCCCCGATCGGGGCCCGTTTTCGGGCGAACGGCCTGCCCCGGTTTTCGACACTTTGGCAACATCCCGCCAGGCCCCCTCGCCTACCTGATGAATTTCATCTTCTGTTCATCTGTGATCTGTTATGGATAAGTACGGAGACAGGGAGATTTCAGATGGCCAAGCATGTGGAGTGGTTCGCGGACCTGACGATTGAAGACGTGCCCCAGGTGGGCGGCAAAAATGCCTCGCTGGGCGAGATGTATCGCTCGCTCTCGGACAAGGGGGTGAAAGTCCCCAACGGTTTTGCCACCACCGCCGATTCCTACCGGTATTTCATGAAGGAAACCGGACTCGACAAACGCATCCGCGAGATTCTGGCCGGGCTCGACACCCACGACATCGAGAACCTGCGCGCCCGTGGCCGGGCGCTTCGCCAGGCCATCGTGGGCGAGGAATTTCCCGCCGATCTCAAAGAGGCCATCGTCGCCGCCTACCGCAAGCTCAGCGAGGGCGTCGAAGGCGGCGTGGACGTCGCCGTGCGCAGCTCGGCCACGGCCGAGGACCTGCCCGACGCCAGCTTCGCCGGCCAGCAGGAGACCTACCTCAACGTCCACAGCGAGGCTGCGCTGCTCGACGCCTGCCGGCGCTGTTACGCCTCGCTCTTTACCGACCGCGCGATCTCGTACCGCACCGACAAGGACTTCGACCATTTTCAGGTGGCGCTCTCGGTTGGCGTCCAGCGCATGGTGCGCTCGGACCTGGCCAGCTCCGGCGTCATGTTCTCCATCGATACCGAGACCGGCTTTCGCGACGCGGTGCTGATCAACGGCGCCTGGGGCCTGGGAGAAAACGTCGTGCAGGGCGCGGTCAATCCCGACGAGTTCTACGTCTTCAAACCGACCCTCAAGCAGGGCAAGCGGCCCATCCTTCAGAAGAAGGTCGGCAGCAAAGAGTTCAAGATGGTCTACGACACCGGCGGGGCCAAGATGGTCAAGAACGTCCCCGTCACGCCTGCCGACCGCGCGCGCTTCTGTGTGAATGAAGAGGAAATCCTCACGCTGGCGCGCTGGGCCTGTATCATCGAGGATCACTACACCGAGCGCCGCGGCCAGCCCACCCCCATGGACATGGAATGGGCCAAGGACGGCAAGACCGGCGAACTCTTCATCGTGCAGGCGCGCCCGGAAACGGTCGTCTCCCAGCGCAATGCCCGGGTGCTCGAGCGCTATGAGCTCAAGGAAACCGGCCGCGTGCTGGCCACCGGCAGCGCCGTTGGAGAGCGCATCGGCGCGGGGCCGGTCTGCGTCATCGAGAGCGTCGAGCAGATGGGCAACTTCAAGCCCGGCGCCGTGCTGGTCACCGACAAGACCGACCCCGACTGGGAACCGGTGATGAAACAGGCCGCCGCCATCGTCACCAACCGCGGCGGACGCACCTGCCATGCCGCCATTGTGAGCCGCGAGCTGGGCCTTCCGGCCATCGTGGGCTCCGAGGACGCGACGACCCGGCTCTCCACAGGCCAACAGGTCACCGTGAGCTGCGCCGGCGGCGATGAGGGGCGCGTCTACGAGGGCGCGCTCAAGTTCGTCGTGGAGAAGATCGATCTGGAGGGACTCGAAGAGCCCCGCACCAAGGTGATGATGAACCTGGCCAACCCGGCCGAGGCCTTCAGCCTCTCATTCCTGCCGAGCGCGGGCGTCGGCCTGGCGCGCGAGGAATTCATCATCAACACCTACATCAAGATCCACCCGGTGGCCCTGCTCCGCTACGACCAGTTGGAGGACGCCGGCGCGCGCGCCAAGATCGACGAGCTGACGGCGGGCTACGACGACAAACCGCAGTTCTTCGTGGACAAGCTCGCCGAGGGAATCGCCATGATAGGTGCGGACTTATAC
>JAGRBM010000168.1 GCA_020434085.1 Chrysiogenia bacterium
ACCACTCCTGCATCTGCCGGATGAGGTGGACGGGCAGGTTCTCCACCGCGCGGCGCCCCAGGCGCACCAGATCCTTGCGGTCCATGTTTTCGCCGTTCCAGAGGACCTTGTCGCCGCGCGAAACGATTTCTTCGAGAAAGACCGGTGCCAGGGGCATGGCCAGTTGTAGCAGTAGCTTCTGGGGAACGAAGGGCAGAAAGCGCATGGCGGCGCTCGGATCGCCCACCACGCCGCCGAGCTCGGCATTTTTCTCGTCGGTCATCAGCGGCGAGCCGATGGTCGTCGCCGTGCGGATGAGCCCGTCGTCGACCGCCTGCATCATGGGGTAGGCAAGCATTCCTCCCATGGAATGGCCGATCCAGTGAACCCCGTCGGCGCCGGTCTTGCTGGTCACAAAGCGCAGGGCAGCGGGCAGGTCGTGGACCACGTAGTCGTCAAAGCACCAGTTGTAGCGCAGCCTGTTCCAGGGCCGGGGTTTCGAGCTCTCTCCGGCGCCGCGCAGCTCGACTACCCAGACGTCGTAGCCGTTGCGGTGGAGGAACTTGGCCAGGGATTTCTCGCGCCCGTAGTCCAGGTCGTAGCGGTTCGATCCCAGGCCGTGGCAGAGGAAAACCGGGTGCTTGCGGGTGTTGCGGGCATAGTTGTGCAGGGCGACTTTCCAGCCGTCCCGGGTTTTGACGTGGTGCGTCTCGGCACGTGGGGTCTCGGGCATCGGGTCTCTTCCCTCCGGGCGGGCCCGGATGGCCCGTATCTTAGTGGAGCGGGCCGTCCCATGCTTGTAATCCCTGCCACAGGCGGCGAAAAGCGCTGCGGGCTCGCGGACCCGGCAGGCGGGCGGCAGGGCGCCCCCGGATCGGGAAAAATGAAACGATTTTAACTGGTTAAGGCGCTCTACCAGTTGACTACTTCGCGCCGGCGGCCCTAATTTTAATGAAAGCGATTGCAGGAAACCCCTGCGAAGCATCCGGGTGGGGGCATCCGGAGCCCCCGGCCAGTGCCGGGCAGCCCGGAATGCCAAGGAGCATGCAGGATTCATGAGAATTCTCGTCGTCGAGGACGAAAAGAAAGTCGCCAGCTTCATCAAGAAGGGGCTCACCGAAGAATCCTACGCCGTGGACGTCGCCAACGACGGCACGGAGGGCTTCGACCTGGCCAGCACCACGACCTACGACCTGCTGGTGCTCGACCTGATGCTGCCAGGCATGGACGGCTTCCAGATCATCGAAAAGCTGCGGGCCCAAAGCAACGACACGCCGATTCTGATTCTCACCGCCCGCGACCAGATCGACGACCGCGTGCGCGGGCTCGATCTGGGTGCCGATGATTACCTGGCAAAGCCCTTCGCCTTTACCGAGCTCCTTGCCCGCGTGCGCGCGCTGCTTCGCCGCGCCGGCGGCCAGCGCGCGGCCACGCTCAAGGTGGGCGAGCTCTCGCTCGATCCGGTTACGCGCGAGGTGCGACGCGGCGAACGCAAGATCGACCTGACCGCCAAGGAATACGCACTGCTCGAATTCTTCATGCGCAACAAGGAAAAGATCCTCACGCGCACGATCATCAGCGAGCACGTCTGGGACATCAACTTCGATTCGATGACCAACATTGTCGATGTCTACGTCAACCACCTGCGCAACAAGCTCGAAGAGACTCCCGAAGAGGCGCGCCTGATTCACACCGTTCGCGGCGTAGGGTACGTGATGCGCGAAGATGCCCCGTAACCGAGACTCCAGAGAGCTGACGATCCGGCAGCGGTTGATCGTCTGGTATATGAGCCTGCTGCTGGTGGCCCTTTCGGGGTTCTCGGGAATCCTTTACGCCCTGCTAAAAAACTCGCTCTATTCGAGCGCCGATGCGGCGCTTCGCTCGGCGGCGGTGAATGTCGCGCGCCTGAACCTGCAGGGAAGCCCCGGCCTGTGGCCGTTGACCAGCCAGCGCGATCTGATGGAGCGCATGCTCGGCATGCGCGGCGTCGACAAATACGTGCAAGTCATCGACATCACCGGCCTGCGCGCGCCCGAGTGGTTAGAGCGCAAGAAGGACGACTTCCCGCTCTCGCAGCTTGCGCTGCGCAACGCGGTGCAGGGCAAGCTGACTTACGAGAGCTTCCGCTTTCTTGGCCCCGAACCCGTGCGCGTCATCACCATGCCGGTGATTGCGGGCGGGCGCTTTACCGGCAACCTCGTGCAGGTGGGCGCTTCGCTCGAGAGCGTCGAGCAGTCCCTGGCCAAGCTGGCGTTTACGCTGATGCTGGCGCTGCCGGGCGTCTTGCTGCTGGCCAGCGTGGGCGGGTGGTTCCTGGCCAACCAGGCTTTGAAGCCCGTTGACCGCATCACCCGCACCGCGCGGCAGATCGGCGCGGAGAACCTGAGTGAGCGGCTCGAAGAGCCCGGGACAGACGACGAGATCGGGCGCCTGGCACAGACTTTCAACGAAATGCTCCAGCGCCTGGATGAATCCTTCGACCAGATCCGCGCGTTTACCGCCGACGCTTCCCACGAACTCAAGACGCCGCTGGCCATTCTCAAGGGCGAGATCGAGCTGGCGCTGCGCCGCCCGCGCACGGTTGAAGAATACCAGGAGACCATGGTCAGCTCGCTCGAAGAGATCGACCGTCTCACGCGCATCACCGGCGATCTGCTTCTGCTGGCCAAGTCCGATGCCGGCAGCATCCCCATGGAGTTTGCCGAGGTGAACCTCTCGGCGCTCGTGGAGGAAGCGGCCATGCACGTCCAGCCGCTGGCCGAGGCCAAGCACCTGACATTCGAAGTGCTGCCGGGTCTGGCCGATGTGCAGATCCAGGGCGACGTGTTCCGGCTCAAACAGCTTGTGCTGAACCTCGTCGAGAATGCGATCCACTACACGCCCGAGGGCGGGCGCGTGGTGGTGCGCGCGACGCGGGCCAATGCCTTTTATGCGGCGCTCCAGGTCTCGGACACGGGCATCGGCATTGCCGAGGAAGACCGGGAGAAGATCTTCGAGCGCTTCTATCGCACCGACAAGGCGCGCAACCGCCGCGAGGGCGGGACGGGTCTGGGGCTCTCGATCGTGCAGTGGATCGCCGAGAGCCATGGCGGAAAGATTGAAGTGGAGTCGGCGTCCGGGCGGGGTTCGACCTTTACGGTCTACCTGCCGCGACGTCAGGGAGAGAAACGTCAGGTGCCGCTGGGATCGCTTCCCGATCCCCGGATGCTGCACCCCGAACAGATGCACTGAGCGCGCACAGGGCCGGGTATTCAAGAGGTGTCATCGCTGAGCGAAGCGAAGGATCGCGTTGTCGAAGATTGTTGCTGATTCCAGCCGATTCTTCGCTTCGCTCAGAATGACGCCTCATTGGAGCGGTGTCCCCCTGATGCAGGAATACAGGTTTTTACAGCGCCTCTCCCTGTTTTCGGCCGGGGGAGTTTGCTAGGCTCGCGCCGGTTCCACAATGTTTCGGCGCACAGCGCGCGGGCCCATCACTGATTCAAAGCATCCCGGCAGGAGCAGGCGAGCGTGGTTGAACAGATTTCCAGCCTCATCTTGAAGCGACGAAAGCTCATCCTGGGCATCGTGATCGTGCTGACCCTGGGACTTGGCTGGGCGATTACGCGCCTGCAGATCGTGACCGACTTCGAGGCCTTTTTCCTGCCCGGCGACCCGGACCTGCAGAGCTACACCGAGCTCAAGAAGCACTTCGGTTCCGACGAATTCATCCTGATCGCCTACGAAGCGCCCGAGAGCATCTTCACCAAGGAGACGCTCAGCGAGATCGCCGAGATTACCCAGCGCATCCAGGGCGCGCCCAATACCGCGACGACGCTCTCGCTGACCAACGCCAAGGAGTTCAAGAGCACCAAGGACGGCCTGCCCGTCGGCGTGCCCATTGTCGAGGATGTCTCGCTCTCGCGCCTTGGCGCCGCCATCGTCAAGACGAAGATCGAAGAGAATCCCTTCTACGACAACCTGCTTGTTTCCGAGGACGACAAGACCGCGTTCATCGTCGTGCAGATGCGCAATCCCGGAAACGACAATTTCGTGCGCCTTGAAATGACAAAGGCCATCGAGGAAGTGATCGCGCCCTTCGACAAGGGCAACATCCACATCGCCGGCACGCCGATCTACCTGACCGAGCTCTACCGCCTGATTTTGAGCAACCTGGTCATTCTGGGCGGCGCGGCGGCGCTGCTTGTCGTGCTGCTACTCTGGCTCTCTCTGCGCAGTTTTACCGGGATCATCATCCCCATCACGATTTTGTTACTGAGCGTGGTGTGGAACATGGGGATCTTCGGCGCCGCGGGCGCGCCGCTCACCATTGCATCCTCGGTGGTGGTGCCGCTCATTGTGGCCATTTCAGTCACCAACTCGATCCATTTCCTGCTGGCCTACACCGGTTTTCTCGATGAGGAGAAAACGCCCGAGAAGGCCCTGCTGCGCGCGATGACCCACATCATCCCGCCGGCTTTCTATTCGAGTTTTACGACCGCCGTGGGCTTTCTCACGCTCACCAGCGCGCGGGTGCTGCCCGTGGTGCAGACGGGCCTCTATACGGCGGCCGGCGTGATGGCGAGCTTTGTTCTCACCATCACGGTGATTCCCATCGTGCTCAGCTACTTCCCCAAGGCGCCGGCAAAGATTCCTCAGCGCGAGGGTGAGGACGCCGACATTCTCAGCCGCATCCTCGACAAGTTCGCCGACCTGAATCTGACAAAGGCCCCGTTCCTTGTGGTGGGTTGGCTGGCACTGGCCATCGGGGCGGGGGCGGCGATCAGTCTGATTCGCGTGGAGACCAATCCGCTGACCTTCTTCAAGAAGGGAAGTCCCATGCAGCAGACCCATGCCTATTTCGAGGAAAAGCTCGGCGGCACGCTTCCATTTGAAATGATCGTCCAGGGTGAAAAGGGCGACTTCAAGGACCTGCGCAACTATGCGAACCTCAGCCGGCTCGAGCGCTACCTGGATTCCATCAAGGAACTCCACGGCGTGGTAGGCACGCCCGACGTGGTGCGCGAGGTGCACAACGCACTGAGCGGCGACGGGCGCAAACTTCCCTACGACCATTCGACCTTCTCGGGGGAGACACGCCTCATCGACCTGGCGCGCAACCAGTTCCCGCCGATCAACCAGTTCATCGACCGCGACTGGAGCCAGGCGCGCTTTACCAGCCG
>JAGRBM010000169.1 GCA_020434085.1 Chrysiogenia bacterium
AAGGGCGATCTGACCCGCGTCCTTCGCGAGCGCGAGGAAACCCTGCGCAAGGAACTCGATGCATCGCGCGCCGAGAGGGAGCGCGGCGCCAGCGTGCTGAACGCGACGCAGGAGGAATACGAGAAAATCCTGCGCGAGCACGGCGTGCTCAGCGAAAAAGCCCAGCGCCTCGACGAAGACGTCGCCCATCTCACCGCCGCCGCCAAGCGCGAGAGCGAGCGCGCGCGCAGCATGGCAGCCGAGGTGGTGGGACTCGAAGACCGCATCCGCGAGCTCACCCAGCAATTGGAGCGCGCGCAGACCCCGCGCGATGCCAGCGAAGAAGAGCAGGAACGCATCGCCGCCGCCATTGCCGTCGAGCGCGAGAAGGCGACAAGCGAATTAAAGCGCCTTCGCGAGCAGGGCGAGGACCTGGCTCACCGCATGCGCAAGGCAGAGCGTGAGGCCGAAAATCTCTCGGCCGCGCGCGCCGAGATCGAGCGCCGCGCCGAGGCGGCAGAGTCCCTCGTCAGGGAACGTCTCAAGGCCCCTGCCCCCGCCGCCGAGTCCGCCGCCGCGCCCGCGGCGCTCGGATCGCTCTCGGAGAGCCTGGGCCGCAGCGCCAGCGACCTGGTGAGCAGTCTCGACCGGCTCGACCAGTTCATGAAGCGCCTGCCCGAGCTGGCATCGACCACCGACGACGAGGCCGAAGCCGCCAGCGACGTCCTCGCCCAGAAGGTGCAGGCCATGGAGATCGTGGGGCGCAGGCTGGAGGCCCACCTCGCGCGGCTCGAGGCCAACCCCTCCGACGCGGCCATGCTACCGCCGCCGGGCGCGGTCGACCCGGCCCTGCACGAGCTCAAATCGCTCTCGGAGATGCAGGCGCGCGAAATGGCCGCGCTGCGCGAGCAACTCGCCGCGCTGGCCAAGGCCTCCGCCAATGCAGCCAAGGACTCATCGAAGGAAAAATCGAAAGGCGCTGCGCCCCCGCCGCCCGCCGCGCAGGCCCAGAGTTCCGCAACGGGAATCTACGCGGCGGCCGCGGTGATCGTGCTGCTGCTGGGCGCGGTGGTGGCCGGCGGCTTCGTCGCCTACTCGCGCCTTGCAAGCCGCATCGACGAGGGGCAGGCCCTGGCCCGCAAGTATCTCGAGCAGGCGAGCACGCCGCGCTCGGAAACCGCCGCGGCGATGGCGCCGCTTCCCCTGCCCCGGCTCACCAACCCGCCGGCGGGCTCCACCGTGCGGGGCGAGCGCCTCGATCTCAAGGGCGAGGCCGGCAGCGCCGACGCGGTGTTCCTCTATGTGGGCAACGCGCTCTACACCGTGACCGGCGTGCGCGGGGGGAAGTTCACCTTTGAAGACGTGCCGCTCGAAGCGGGCAAGAACCTGGTGGCGCTTCGCGCCGTGACCGACTCGGGCCGCACCTCGGACAGGTGGGAGACCACGCTGCTTCGCACCGCGAGCATCGGCGCCGAGCCCCCGCGCCGCGCGGTGCGCGACTTCATGCGCGGCCCCACCGACCGCAAGGAGATCGCGCTGACCTTCGACGGGGACGATCCCAAGGGCGCGCTCGCGGTGCTCGACATCTTGAAGCGCAACAACATCCGGACGACCATTTTCCTCACGGGGCAGTTCATCGACCTCTC
>JAGRBM010000170.1 GCA_020434085.1 Chrysiogenia bacterium
ATTTGTTTTCTTTTTCTGATGAAGACAGCCAGCATCAGATTGTTGTGGCAGGTGAGGAGGTGGGCAAACTTCATGTCATAGACGCCGAGCGCCGGGCGCATCGTTTGCTACACCATGGAGTTGCGTTCTGGGTAAACAGTCGACTGGTGGGCTCTCCGGGCTGGCAGGTTGGTGACGACACTGTTCTCGACGGCAGGAGTCGTGAAGCACGAAAGTACATCTTTGTTGTCGAGGTAGACGTTCTTGTTGAAGATGTTCTGCCGGACTGGACGGGCTTCAAACCCACGGAGCGCGTCAAGTCGATCATGGAAGAAGTTGCGCGGGTTGTTCGCGAGGTCCTCTTTTCGTTGATGACAGTGCGCGTCGAAGAGAAGAAACAAGATGCTGTTAGGGGGCAAGCAGAGCAACTGCGGGAACTCAGCCGGACGGCCCAAGCTGAGGTGTCGTTGATGGTGGAGACGATTGCGCGCAAACGGCCGACGATGAGGACGGATGATTTTGTGGCTGTTGTGGAAGCGGTTGTGGAGTTGGAGTCGTCTCGTTCGGGAAAGCGATTGCTCCAGCGGCTCAGCGCGATGCCGGAGGAGGATCTTGATGCCTTGGATCAGCTCCTGGATGAATGGACCGTCCAAGATGCACGCGCGGTTTTGGACGAGATCGACCGTCGTCTCAGTACCGCCGAGGCGATTGTTAAACTGTGTGCCGATCCCGCAGTGGATGAGCTTCATACACTCCATCCACTCGTGACTCAAGCACGATGGCTTTTCGGGCCAGAATACGACTCGCCGATCTATGCATCAAATCGCCGACTGAAGAACGCCGTTGAAAAAGTCCTTGGGCATGGTGTTCGTCCTGAAAACGTGCCGCGTCCACTTGTTCGCCCGGATCTTCTGGTCGCAGCAAACGCGACATATTCTGCAGTTGCAGCAGAGGATTTCGACAATGGAAAGCCTCTTCCCCGGCTTCGCCGGGTATTATTGATTGAACTAAAAAAAGGCGGGTCCACCATTGGACGAGAGGAAATGAATCAAGCAAACGGATATGTGGAAGACATCCTGAACTCGGGGCATCTTGACGGCCCGCCTTTGATTGATGCATTTGTGGTGGGGCACCGGGTGGCCCCAGGAACCGCCAAACGAGCTGTGATTTTTGATAACCGCACACTTGGTAATATCGAAGCTGTGTCGTTTGCACACTTGGTAGATACAGCCAACGCGCGCCTCTTTCGCCTACGGGAACAACTCGAGGAGAGGTATGGAGACGTGGCGGGTGAAGACCTCGTGGCGAAGGTTCTCGCAGAACCCCATCAGATGATCTTGACAAGGTAGCCTCAGCGCTTGCTCTCGGCCCGGGCCTTCGCGGCCAGCTCGTCCCACTGGGTCCCGTGACCGTTGGGCTTGGCGGCGATCCCCAGCGCCGAGCCATGCTCGGCGACGAACGCAGCGATCTCCGGCTCGTACTTGTCCACCGGATAAGTCGACGTGTAGCGGTTGAGCAGCCCGTGCACCCCCAGCGCGACGATCAGCTCGATGATGCTGGGCGGCGTCCAGAACTGGGTCAGCGCCGTGACCACGGCGTGGCCGACGTCGGCGGGCGCCAGCGAGGAGGTGTGGGCGAGATCGAAGGCCGCCTGTTCGCGCCCGGCCTCGGTGCCGGGGCGCAGGGCCTCGGCCAGGCGCTTGACGGTGGCCCCGGCGCGCACGGCCCCGAAGGCGAAGTGGGCGGCCAGCAGGTTGTTGTCGGCCCGCTTGGCGGCGATGAAGCCCAAGGCGAACTTGATCCACACGGGGACGTTGCCGCTGTCGTGGGCCACGCGCTCGACCAGGCAGTGGGCGATGACGCGCTTGGTCGAGTTGCGCTCGATTCGCTCGAGGTAGTAGGGGACGAAGCCCAGGGCGCCGCGAACCTGCTCGTAGATCTTGTGGGGCCGGTTGGGGATGCCCTCGAGGGCGCCGCGGTCGTAGGCGATGATGCCGGCCATGGTCCGGGCCAGGGCCAGGGGGCCGAGGGTGTCGCCGTCGTCGGTGAGCTTGTCGGCCTCGATGATGTCGCGGTCGTGCTCGGGCTCGTAGTTCTTCGCGGCGGTCCAGGAGCTCGGGGTCAGGAATTTCTCGGCCTGCTCGAGCACCTTCCACTCGAGGACCATGCCCAGGCTGTCCATGGCCGTGTTGAGGAAGCCCATCAGCGTGGCGGCGAGGACGATGGCCTCTTCGTGTTCTTCGCTGTGGTGACGGGCGAGCTCGAGGCGCAGGTCGAGGGTGACCTCGCCGGGGATCTTGGCGATGGCGGTGGCGTAGTTGATGGCGGCGATGTCGGCGGGGCTGAACAGGCCGCAGGCCTCGGCGTTGAGGGCCTCGCGGTTGCGCGCGAGCGAGAGGCCCGGGCCGCGAAAGACGGTGCCGACGCCGGCCGCGTGGGCCGAGCAGTAGGAGCAGCCGTAGGAGCGGCTGGCGACGTAGAGCACCAGGCTGCGTAGGTCCGGCGGGATGCCGCGGCCGAGGTCGCAGCGGGGGATGTCGAGGAAGCTGGGGACCAGCACGCTATAGGTGGTGAAGGCTTCGGGCCAGATCTCGAAGTAGCCCATGGCGTGAGGCACGACCCCGAGGATCTGCCGCACCATCATCATCACC
>JAGRBM010000171.1 GCA_020434085.1 Chrysiogenia bacterium
CAGCGCGCGCTGGTGCTCTTCCCGCCCCACGGCGATGAGCTCAAGGACCCCGAGCGCTTCCTCGATTCCTGCCGGCGCCGCGCCTACATCCGCGTGTGGATCGACGGTGAGACCCTCGACGTCGATGAGGTCGATCCCGACGCGGTGCGGGAGGCCGACAGCGTGTTCATCGTCGCCGATCGGCTGGTGCTGCGCGAGAGCGATCGCGCGCGTCTCTCGACGGCGGTCGAAAACGCCTTCCGCGAGGGCCGCGGCGAGATGGCTGTCTATCCGCTCGATGCCGCGGAGGTCTACGGATTCTGCGAAGAGTTTTCCAGCCCGGCGACGGGGCGCATCTTTGAAGAACCCACGCCCGCACTCTTCAGCTTCAACTCCCCGCTTGGCGCGTGCGGGCACTGCAAGGGATTCGGCAACGTCCTGCAGTATGACGAGCGCAAGATCATCCCCAATCCCTCCCTGTCGCTGGCCAAGGGCGCGATCGAGCCATGGACCAAGCCCAGCATGCGCGAGAACAACCGCGTGATGCTGCGCTGGGCGATCAAGGAAGGCATCGATACCGAAAAGCCGTGGAAGGACCTCTCAAAGGCCGTTCGCCAGCGCATTCTGCAGGGTGACGATTCCTTCGAGGGCGTGTTCCCGTTCTTCACCGCCGCCGAGCGCAAAAAATACAAGGTCCACGTGCGTGTGTTCCTGCGCCGCTACCAGAGCGACTTCCCGTGTCCCGCGTGCGATGGCAAGCGGCTTCGCCCCGAAGCGCTCCTCGTAAAAGTCGGCGGCAAGGACATCTCGGAGATCTGCAATCTCTCCATCGGCGATCTTGCGCAGTTCTTTGAGGAACTCAAGCTCTCGCGGGCCGAGCAGGACACCGCGCGCGAGGTGCTGCGTCAGGTACGCGCGCGCCTGACATTCCTCAACGAGGTGGGGCTGAACTACCTGGCACTCTCGCGTCTTGCCAAGACGCTCTCGGGCGGTGAGCACCAGCGCATCAACCTGGCCAACCAGCTCGGCGCCGCGCTGGTGGGAACGCTCTACGTTCTCGACGAGCCCTCCATCGGCCTGCACGCGCGCGACATCTCTCGCCTGATGGGAACGGTCCGCCGCATCACCGACACGGGCAATACCGTCGTCGTGGTCGAGCACGACCCGGCGATGATCCGCGCGGGCGATCATCTCATCGAGCTGGGGCCCGGCTCCGGCCATCGCGGCGGAGAGATTGTCTATCAGGGAGGCGTCGACCAGCTCGTCGCCGAAGGCCTCACCGCGACGGCCGAGTATTTGCGAGGACAGCTCAACTTTCCCGACGCGCAGGGACGCCGGCAGAACAAGGGCTGGCTGCGACTGACCGGCGCGCGTGAAAACAATCTCAAGAGCACCGAGCTCAAGATCCCGCTCGGCAACTTCGTCGCGGTGAGCGGCGTCTCGGGCTCAGGCAAGTCGACGCTGATTACCAAGACGCTTTATCCCGCGCTCGATCGCCTGTTTGGAACCGGCACGGCGAGCATCGGGCGCTTCGACATGATCTCGGGGTTCGAGGGGCTCCACGGCGTCTCGCTCATCGACCAGACGCCCATCGGGCGCTCCTCGCGCTCGAACCCGATCACCTACATGAAGGCCTGGGATGAAATCCGGCTCTTCTATTCCGAGCTGCCCGAGTCCCTGCGCCGGCGCTTCAAGCCCAAGCACTTTTCCTTCAACACCGACGGCGGGCGCTGCCCGGCCTGCCAGGGCGAGGGCGTCATCCACGTGGAGATGCACTTCCTGGCCGACATGGAAGTGACCTGCGAGGTCTGCGACGGCCGGCGCTTCAAGCCCGAGGTGCTGGCGGTGAAGTATCGCGGCAAGAGCATCGACGAGGTCCTCCAGCTCACCGTAACGGAAGCGAAGACCTTCTTCCCGCCGCTCACCAAGCTCAAGAACCGGCTGGGCCTGCTCGAAGAAGTGGGTCTTGGTTACATGCGGCTGGGGCAGTCCTCGAACACCATATCCGGTGGTGAGGCACAGCGCCTCAAGGTCGCCGCCGAGCTGGGGCGCCGCGACGGCAAAAAGATTCTCTACCTGCTCGACGAGCCCACGACCGGCCTGCACGGCGCCGACGTAGCCAAGCTCCTGCGGGTGCTCGACCGGCTGGTGACGCGCGGCAACACGGTGCTGGTCATCGAACACAATCTGGACGTGCTCGCCCGCGCCGACTGGCTCATTGACCTTGGGCCCGAAGGCGGCGATGGTGGAGGGCAAATCGTCGCGGCGGGGCCGCCCGAGGAAGTCTCCCGGGTGAAGCAATCCCATACCGGACATTATTTGAAAGAGTATTTCGACGCCGGCGCGCGTGCGGCCCGTCCGCACTGAGCCCGGCGCTCATCAAGGCCTATGTGGGTTGATCTGATCGCGCTCTTTGTTCTGGCGTTCTTCTGCGCCGCGGGGTACTTCCGCGGTTTCGTCTCGCTGCTTTTCAGTTTCATCGGACTGCTCGCCACCTATGTCGGCACGCCGCACCTGGCGCGCTGGATCGAGACGAGCACCGACTGGTCCGCGCTCGATCCCCAGTCGCGCTACTGGGTGGTGCTCGCCGGCGCGGCATCGATCCTCTACTTCGGCTGCAACTTCATCGGTCTGGTGGTTTCCCACTTCGTCGTGGGCAAGGAAGAACACCACAAGCGCCGCGACCGCATCATGGGCCTGGGGCTCGGCCTGATTCAGGGCGGCGTGATCGCGCTGTTTCTGGCCTGCCTGGTGGGCGCGACGCCCAAGGCCATGCGCGAGGACTCCGGCTGGGTCGACGATCAGGTGCGCGGCTCACGCCTGGTAGACGCGGTCGATCCCTGGAACCCGATCCTCGAGCGCCGCAAGGAACTCGAGTGGCTCACTGAGCTGGGCGACGTCATGAAGATGCTCTCCGATCCCAACCTCATCGAGGACCTCGAACTCTCGAAGACGGCCAAGGAGGCCCTCAGCGACCCGGCCATCAAGGAAGTGCTCACCGACAACAAGCTCATCGATGCGCTGCGTAGCCAGGACTACACCGAGCTCTTCAGCAAGGAGCGCTGGCGAGGCGTGATGGAGAACGAAGAGCTGCGCGAGGCCGTCGAGAGCATCGATCTCGAAACCATCCGCACCGAGATCGAGGACGCCCAGGCCGAGCGCGCCGGCAAGATCGAAGACATCATCGAAGAAGAAGAGTAGGGGCGGCGCGATCGCTGTTCCTCGAATTCCTTGGTCTCAAAAGACTTGTCATTCTGAGCGTAGCGAAGAATCGGCTGGAGCCGGCTCGGACGCGATTCTTCAGGGCGCTTTGCGCCCTTCAGAATGACACCTGACTTGCATGTGCTCTTTTTCCTGGCCTGTCTTCCGACCTATGCTGCCTGCCATGCGAATCGCCTTCTACAGGGACGTGCGCGCCGTGGGCGGGGAGGTCTTCCTCGTGGGCGGCGCGGTGCGCGACCGGTTGCTGGGGCGGCAGACCAAGGACATCGACGTGCTGGTGCGCGGCGTTCCGGCCGAGCAGCTCCATGGGATTCTCTCGCGCCACGGACGGGTGGAGGCCACGGGGCGGAGCTTCGCGGTGTTCAAGTTCATCGTCGCGCCGGGCGAGGCCATCGATGTGGCGCTTCCCAGGGTCGAGCGCTCCACCGGGGTGGGGCATGCCGACTTCGACGTGCAGGCCGATCCGGGTCTCAAAGTCGAAGACGATCTGGGCCGCCGCGATTTCACCATCAACGCCATCGCCCAGGAAGTGGTTTCGGAAAACCTGGAGCTGGGCGCGCTGGTCGATCCCTTCGGCGGGGTAGCCGACATCGAGAAAAAACTGCTGCGCGCGGTCTTCGAGCGCGCCTTTGAAGAGGATGCCCTGCGCGTGCTGCGCGGCGTGCAGTTTGCCGCGCGTTTTGGTCTCGACGTCGAGCCCGCGACGCTCTCCCTGATGCGTGCGGCCGCGCCGTTGCTGCCCACGCTCTCGCCCGAGCGCGTGATTCAGGAGATCGGCAAGCTGCTGGGCGCGCCGCGCCCCTCGGTGGGCTTTCGCCTGATGCACGAGTGCGGCGCACTGGCAACGCTCTTTCCCGAACTCGAGGCCATGCGCGGCGTCGCGCAGCCCCCGGAGTTCCACATCGCCGACGTCTTCGACCACACCATGCTCGTGTTGGACAACGCGGCGACCGATTCGCGGCTGCGCAAACCCGGCGACGTGGAGACCCTGCTCGCCGCGCTCTACCACGACGTGGGGAAGCCCCCGACGAAAGGAACGCATCCCGACAACGGGCGCATCACCTTCTTCGGGCACGAGAACATCTCCGCCGATGTCACGCGCAAGCGCCTCGTGCACTGGAAGGCCGGCATGATCGGCGCCGATGTCGATCACGTTGTCACGCTGGTGCAGAATCACCTGTTCGCCTGGGGCGATGAAGTCAGCGACCGCGGAGTGCGGCGCTTCATTCGAAAAGTCGGCGCCGAGCTGGTCGACAAGATCATCGACCTGTGCATCGCCGATCTTCTCTCGGGCGCCATGCCCGAGCGCGTGGAGGGCGTGCTCGCCTTTCGCGAGAGAGTCGACGCCGAGCTCGCAAAAGAGCCCGCGCTCAGTATCCGCGACCTGGCCGTGGGCGGGCGCGACCTCATGGAAATCGGCTACCCCGCCGGCCCCGCGCTGGGAAAAGAACTCGCCCGCCTTTTTGAACTCGTCACCGACGATCCCGCCCTCAACGAGCGCGAAACCCTGTTGAGTCTCGTTCAGAAACCTGAATAGCCCCCTCTCCCAGCGGGAGAGGGTTGGGGAGAGGGAGAACCGCACATGTGACTGTTCTCCCTCTCCCAAGCGCGTCTTTCGCCGCACTTTTCCCTCTCCCGCTGGGAGAGGGGACGCGGAAGGTCATCTAGAGACACCGTTGGCATTCGTTTGACGCGGCGAGTAACAATGGCGGTCCCAGTTCGGATCGCCCGTATCGGCGACCGCAAGGGTCAACGCTATGCAACTTGAAAATGGACACGTATTAGAGCGCGTCCGGCGCGTTTCGACGCCGGTACCCTTTCCGCCCCAGCACATTCACAGCTATCTGATCCTGGCCGATGAGCCCATTCTCATCGACACCGGGATGAAGACGCCCCAGGCCTGGGAAGCGATTCAGAAGAATCTTGGCGAGCACGGGCTCGAGGTCTCCGACATCCGGCACCTGCTCATCACGCACGCGCACATCGACCACTACGGCCAGGCCAAGCGCATTCGCGAGGCCTCTGGCTGCAAGGTGTATTCCAACGTGCTGGAGGCCACCTACCTGCGCAGCGGGCGCGAGGGCGGCCACCGCGAGATGGACTCGCCCAACATGGCCTGGTTCTACGAGTGGGGCGTGCCGCAGGATCTGATCGAGCGGGATGTGCTCGGCCACAAGATGTCGGAAAAGGTGGCCGAGGCCGTTCCCGTGGACGTGACCTTCGACGACGGCGAGAAGTTTTCCATCTGCGACGTGACCTTCCGGCCCGTTTGGGTGCCCGGCCACGCCATTGGGCACACGGTCTACATCGTTGATGAGTGGAAGACCATGTTCTCTGCCGACCACCTGCTGCCCGACATCTCGCCGGTTCCGTTGCTCAATTTTCCCGACCCCACAAAGCGCGGCAAGACCCGCTCGCTAATCGAGTTCCTGGAATCGCTCAAGAAGATCGAGCACGAGGATATCATCGTCGCGCTTCCGGCCCACGGCGATCCCATCCTCGATCACCACACGCTCATCGACGGTTACCGCCTGGGGGTGGAGCGCCGGATGCTGCGCGTCAAACGCGCGCTCACTGAGGACGGCCCCATGACCGCCTTCGAGCTCTCCGAGCACATGTTCCGGCAGAAGGCGCGCATGATGATGTACCTGACCATGAGCGAAGCGGTCGGTTATCTGGAAATTCTAGAATCACAGGACAAGCTCGCAATTGAAAACCGCGAGGGCGTTCTGTACTATTCGCTCAAAGCCTGAGAAGAGGACCCGCGATGCGAGTCGCCAAGATTTCCGAACTGATCGGCAGCTCCGAAGAGAGCTGGGAAGACGCCTCCCGCACGGCCGTGCGCCGCGCGTCGGCGACCCTTGCGGGAATTTCCGGATTTGAAGTCCTGCGCAAGGGCATCGCCATCAAGAACGGCAAGTCCGAGTATCGCGTGCAGCTTCGGCTGATCTTCGAACTGGCGCCCGATTTCGAGATGCACGTCTAGGCTGGAGGGGAACCCCATGGCTGTTGCAGTTGTCACCCACATGATCGCGTCGAGCCCCACGAGCTGGGACGACGCCGCCCGTCGCGGCTTCGAGCGCGCCAAGCAAACGCTCCGCAACATCACCGGCCTCGAAGTGATCTCCGAGAAAGCCAAGGTCGTCAACGGCGAGATCCGCGAGTTCCGCGTCGCCATTAAAGTGACCTTCATCCTCGAAGAAAAAGGCGAGTAAGGAATCGCGCACTCGTGCGATCACGGTTCCTGTAGGGGCGGGGTCTACCCGCCCTTTTTTGTCCCATGTTCTCAGTGCCTCCTTCCCGTTTGTCCTGAGTAGCGCTGCTCCGCAGCGCGTATCGAAGGACAGAGGGCCTCCGCACATTCGAGCCTGGTGCCCTTCGATACGCCGCTTCGCGGCTACTCAGGACGAACGGGAAGGTATGCAGACAGGGACACAAGCAAAGAAGGGCGGGTAGACCCCGCCCCTACACGTGGCCGAACAGGAATTACCCGATCGAACCGGGGTCTTCTTCGAGGCGGGTGCGGATGATGCGTTCGTAGGCGCCGGCGATGCTGTTGGTGAAGTGGGCAAGGTCGCTGGCCTGGGTGCCGAGGTCTTCTTCGGGGCCGTTGTCGCAGTAGATGAGGTTCACCACGCGATCGGCCAGCACGACGGGCAGCACCATGGAGTTGCCGCGGCGCTTGACCACGGATTTTCTGAGCAGGTCGTTGGCCTCGGTGCGCGGCAGCTTTCCGACAAAGGGGCCGGGGTGGTCGTGCACCGTGCTGAAGACCGAAGGCGCGTTGAGCGGATAGATCTGCGTGCGAATCAGCTTTTGTTCGAGGCCCGCGCCCGCGCAGTCCCAGCCCAGCACATAATTCTTGCGCACAATGTAAAAGATCGCGCGCTTGCAGATACTCGCGGCAAGGCGCAGCGTGATGTTCACCACTTCATCACGGGTGGTGGCGGTCTGCAGTTTCTTGAGGGCCTCCACCATGGTGAGCGGCTCGCTGCTGGGCGCGGTGCGGGGCTTGAGCTCGGCATTGCGGCGGCTGCGAAAGCGGCTGGCCAGCGCGATGTAGTTGCGCGAGCTGTCTTCGTATCGCCACTCGGGCGAGACATCGCAGTATTTCTGAAGCAGCGCGAGCATCCGGATCTCGGGGATCACATAGGGCCGCACGATGTAGGGCGTCGCGTAGGAGATCTCCGCCTTGGCGACGTGGTCGGAAGGATCGACCATGAGCAGGTGGAGTGTCTTGGAGCTGGCCGAGTGGGGAAACACCTTGAACTGCTCGCAACGCGTGCGCCCGATTTCGTCGAGCAGACCAAGCTGAAGCGCATCTTCGTCGACATCCATGGTGGAGATGCCGTACTGGGCTGCCAGCGCATCGGCCACCTGGGCCTCGGTGGAGAAGCCCAGCTCGATGAGGTTGGTGCCAAGGCGGCCGCCGTACACGACCTGGTGCTCAATGGCCTCGGCCAACTGCTGCTGGGTGAGATGGCCCTTGTGAATCAGATGTCTCGAGAAGTATGCCATCGAAGCCCGTCCCGGAACGATCCGACGTGCCTGACTGGGCCCACGGGAGCAGGGCGCGCGCAAAACCGCAACAGAACGCGCCGACAGGCAGATTCGGAAGTCCGACCCATCTAATTACGCGCCGCCGGTTCGGCGGTCAAGGAGGGCGGCGCCCGGCGCGCTCTCAGGCCTCGCCCGTATCGGCGGCGCGGGGGTCGATGGCGGCGGCAAAGGCCGGGAAGAAGAAGGAGATCGCGAGCACGGCGCTCAGGATGCCGCAGATGGCAACAAGGCCCAGCGAAATGAGGCCCTTGTGCTCGGAGGGCACCAGCCCGGCAAAGCCCGCCATGGTGGTGAGCGCCGTCATCCAGACCGAAGCACCCGTGTGCTGGAGCACCTGGGCCAGCGAGTCGGGGCCCTCCTGCTGGTAGCGATGGATGACGTGGATGCCGTAGTCGATGGAGAGCCCCACGATGGCCGGCAGCGTAACCACGTTGAAGACGTTTACATTTTGCCCGAGCAGGGCCATGAGCCCGGCCGTCCAGGAAAAGCCCACGAACAGGGTCAGCAGTGCCAGCGCAATGGCACGCACTTCCCGCAAAATCAGAATCACCAGCACGATCACCGCGAGAATCGCGTAGATCATGACATTGGGGCCTTCCTTGAGCAGGTGCGTGAGAATCTCGGCCTCCACCATCAGGTTGCCCGATGCGTGGTAGGTGCCGAGCTTGCCGTGGAGCTCACCAAAAGTCTCCGAGAAGAGCAGGGCGAAGTTGTCGGCCGTGCTCTTCTCGTGGTCGGTGAAGACGTAGACGAGATAGCCCTTCTCTCCGTTGTGGTCGTAGCGGAACTCATCGAGTAGTTCCGTGGGCAGGGCATTGGGGTCGACCGGCGGCATGTCCATCTCTTCGCGCAGATCGATGATGTCCTGGCGGTCGGCTTCGTCGTCGGTGAGGTTCTGCTCGCGTTTGAGCTTGCGGTCGAGCCGCTTGAGAAGCTTGAGCTTGTGCTCTTCGTCCTTGGGCAGCAGGTCGGCTACCGAACGGGTCTGAAGGACCACCTGCTTGGGCAGCGTGGCGTCGGCCTTCTCGATGGCATCGATGAGGTCGTCGACCTGCTCGCGCGTCTCGACGCTGTAGACCGCCGGGGCAGAGTTGATGTTGAGCACATCCTGGGAAATCACGTCGACGCGGTCGATGGTGCCGCTGGTGGGCCGGTATTTCGATACGTCGAAATCGACTTTGGTATGGCGCGCCATCCAGACCGAACCCAGGGTGAGCACCACGATGGCGGCCAACATCGGCCTGCGATGGCGGATGGGGAAGAGGGCGAGCTTGCGGTAGATGGGCGCGGCGCTCGCCTCGCTCATTGCAAAGCCTGCGATTCCGCGGC